>NZ_LUKH01000306.1:0-2977 GCF_001593695.1 Leisingera sp. F5
GATCGCGCCCCAGGCCTGGCCGTTCGGTACGATGATTTGCACGTTGTCCGGCGTGGCCAGTTCAGTAATGAACAGGTTCAGATCCTTCACCGTACCGGAGGTGCCGCCGATATCAACAAACTGGCCGATTTTGTAGGGGCGGAACAGGATCAGCATGAAACCAGCAGCCAGATCGCTGAGCGTGCCCTGCAGCGCCAGGCCGATCGCCAGGGTCGCCGCACCCAGCATTGCGACCAGGCTGGTGGCCTCGATGCCGAAGATGCCAAGGACGGCGACCAGCACCACCAGCAGCAGAACCCAGCGCACGACGCTGGCGGCGAAATTGCCCAATGTCGGGTCGATCTGCGGAGTCTTGTTGATGCGGCGGCGCACCGCGCTGCTGATCCAGCCGGCAGCAATCCAGCCCAGGATCAGCACCACCAGCGCTTTGGCGCCGTTTACAATCAGCGGCCAATAGGCCCCCGCCTGCTCAATCATTTGTTCCATGTCCGTTGTCCCAACCGGTTTCTTTAAATGTGCCCGAATGTCCCGGAAACGGTGCGCTGTGGCAATAGCGCACAGCGGGGAAAGTTCCGGCGGTCGAGGCTCAACCTGAAGGGGAAGCTGGTTTCGTGCCGTAGGATCGTGCGGACGTGCACGGAAATTGCCAGGCGGCTCAGAGGAGGAGCTGAGGTTTAACGCCCCGCCCTGGATTCAAAAAACAAACAAATCAGCAGTCACATCTTCCACGTCAAAGTTGCGAAGGGTGATCGAAACGTTGGCAAAGGCAATTTCGGCGCCTGTGCCGGCATCGCTGATTTCCAGATCGGAGAATTTGGTTGCACCGCGTTGGATCTTGATCAGATCTTCGCCGGCGTCAAAATTGCGGATCGTATCGTGGTCGTCGCCCCTTTTGAAGATAAACAGGTCAGCGCCGTCGCCGCCATCCAGCGTGTCTCTGCCCTTGTTGCCGCGCAAAACATCCTTGCCGCCGCCGCCAAGAAGGATGTCATTGCCTCCGCCACCCAGCAATTTGTCATTTCCGCGGCCACCCAGCAGCTTGTCACTTCCGCCGCCGCCATCGAGCGTATCTCTGCCATTCTGTCCCTTTAGAACATCCTTGCCGCTGCCGCCGGAGATGGAATCGGCACCGGTTCCGCCTGCGACAGTATCTGCGCCTTGCCCGGCTCTGATGGTCTCGCTTCCGGACATTGTGAAAAAGGCGCCGGGCCTTATGTCATCGTCTTCGCGCGAGCCTTTGATGGTCCAGTCTTCTCCGTTCACGAAGGACTTGAACGTTCCAAGATTGAGCTTTCCCGTTGCAGAGGTGGCCGAGCGGCTGGTCAGGTCAAAGATGCCCTCAGCGCTTACATCGACACCGTCCAGCACCAGCTTTTCGATGGTGTGGAAGGAAGGGGTCAAGGAAATCTCAGCATACCGGAATTTTGTGATTTCGCCGGTGACAAAATAGCTGCCGGAGCCGGGAACCCGCAGATCATGGCCGTTAAGGCTCACTGTTTCTGGGTACTTGGAAATCAGCAAGAATGTTCCGGTGTCGTATTTATTGGTCAGCTGGGCCCCATTGAAGGTTTGAATAAGCCCGGTCATCTGAATCGTCAGGGAACCTGTCACGGTCATAGTCGGCATGGATTTAACCTTTGAGAAGTTTCGCCTGTCTGTGGCCGAAGAGGGTATTGAGAAGGGGGCCTACACCACTGGTTGCGGTGCGTTCAAGCCGCGCCCGTGCCGCATGTTTCGGAGTTGACGCTTGGTCACCTGACTGGCCCAGCAATGATGAGGGAAGCCGTTTGTGGCATTGGAAAAGCCCCGCCAATCTGGCGGGGCCTTCCTCAAGTCATTCTTCTGGGAGTGCTTTGCTTACTGCTTCAGCGCCAGTTTCGGTGACAGCACATCGAGACCCAGAGCTTCGCCAACCGCGTAATAGGTCAGCTGGCCTGCGTGCACGTTCAGGCCGTTCAGCAGGTGCGGGTCGTCCTCGCAGGCCTTGCGCCAGCCCTTGTTGGCCAGGTTCAGCATGAAGGGCAGGGTCGCGTTGCCCAGGGCCTGGGTCGAAGTGCGGGCCACGGCGCCGGGCATGTTGGCCACGCAGTAGTGCATGATGCCGTCAACTTCATAGATCGGGTCGGCGTGGGTGGTGGCTTTGGAGGTTTCAAAGCAGCCGCCTTGGTCGATGGCGACGTCCACCAGCACCGCGCCGGGTTTCATCTCAGACAGCTGGGCACGGGAGATCAGTTTCGGCGCTGCAGCACCGGGGATCAGAACAGCGCCGATCACCATGTCGGCGTCGCGCACCAGTTCGGCGGTGGCGCCGGCGGTGGAGTACTGGTTCTTGAAGGTGCGGCCGAACACGTCGTCCAAATACTTCAGGCGGGTCAGCGAACGGTCGAGGATGGTGACATCCGCGCCCATGCCGGCCGCAATCTTGGCCGCGTGAGTGCCGACGACACCGCCGCCGATCACCACTACCTTGGCCGGGGCCACGCCGGGCACGCCGCCCATCAGCACACCGCGGCCGCCGTTGGCCTTTTGCAGGGTGTAGGCGCCCACTTGCGGCGCCAGACGGCCGGCCACTTCGGACATCGGTGCCAGCAGCGGCAAGCCGCCGCGGTCGTCGGTCACGGTCTCGTAAGCGATTGCGGTACAGCCGGACGCCAGCAGGTCATGGGTCTGCTCCGGATCAGGGGCAAGGTGCAGGTAGGTGAACAGCAGCTGGCCTTCGCGCAGCATCTTGCGCTCAACCGCCTGGGGCTCCTTAACCTTGACGATCATGTCAGCGGTGGCAAAGATTTCCTCGGCGGTGTCGAGAATCTCGGCACCGGCGGACACATAGTCCTCGTCGGTGAAGCCGGCGCCCAGGCCGGCGCCTTTCTGGATCACAACGCCGTGGCCGTGGAACACAGCTTCGCGGGCAGCATCCGGGGTCATGCCAACACGGAATTCCTGGGGTTTAATCTCGGTGGGGCAGCCGATTTTCATG
>NZ_LUKH01000307.1:0-2972 GCF_001593695.1 Leisingera sp. F5
CTGAACGCCAGGCTGCCATGCAGGAAGGCCGCCGTGCCCGCATCAAGGACGCCCGCGATACAGCCATTGCCAGGTGCGATGTTCCTGCCGAAGCCGCCTCTGCTTGGGCGGACCTCATCGGCGTTGATGGGATTGGCGCAGTGCTGGGCCTGTCCCTGTCAGACGCCTTTGCCAACCGCGAAGAACGTGCGGCCTTTGACCGGCTGATGGCCAAACTGACCGTCGTCCCGCCGGATGCACCGGCATCAGACAGCCCGGTGGCGGGCAAGACCGTGGTCTTCACCGGCACTCTGGAAAAGATGACCCGCGCCGAAGCCAAGGCGCGGGCCGAAGCTTTGGGTGCCAAGGTGTCCGGTTCGGTGTCCAAAAAGACCGACATTCTGGTGGCCGGGCCTGGGGCCGGGTCAAAAGCCAAGAAGGCGGCAGAGCTGGGCATCAGAACAATGGATGAAGACGGCTGGCTGGAGCTGATTGCAGAGGCATGAGCGGGCGTCCTGAGATCCTGTTTCCGCTGTTCGCCGGTGCCGAGACCTTGCAAGGGGTCGGCCCGAAGACTGCGCAATCTCTCACTCAGGTTGAGATAGAAACGCCGCGTGACTTATTGTTCTCGCTTCCGTATTCGGTCGTGGACCGGCGGCGGCGCAAGACCATCCGCGGGGTGGACTTGCCCGCAACACTGACGGTTGAAGTGACCATCGGAAATCATCGCCCTGCCCGCAACCGGGGCGGCGCCTACCGGATTCATGTGGAAGATGCGGAGAGCGAATTTCAGCTTGTGTTCTTCCATGGCCGCAGCCGTTATCTGGAGGCTCAGCTGCCGGAGGGCGCGCGCCGTGTGGTCTCGGGCAAGCTGGAGCTGTTTGACGGGCTGGCCCAGATGGTTCATCCGGACCACATGCTGCCGGTGGAAGAGGCGCATGAGATCCCGGAGTACGAGCCGGTCTACAGCTTGACCCACGGGGTTACCCAGAAGACCATGTATAAGGCGGCGCAAAGCGCGCTGTCGCGGATGCCGGAGCTGGCGGAATGGATCAACCCGGCGCAGATGCTGAAGGAAGCTTGGCCTGCTTGGCATGACGCGCTGCTAACGGCCCATGCACCGCAGGGGCCTGATGACTTGGACCCGCAGGCGCCAGCACGGGCGCGGCTGGCTTATGATGAACTGTTTTCCCATCAGCTGACCCTGGCGCTGGCCCGTCAGACCGAACGGAAGTTGCGCGGCATTGAAAGCCATGCCAATGGCCGTTTGCAATCCCGCGTGCTGAAGGCGCTGCCCTACCGGCCGACCGGCGCCCAGATCCGTGCAATCACGGAAATTTCGGCGGATATGGCGACTGGCAAACGGATGAACCGGCTTTTGCAGGGGGATGTCGGATCAGGCAAAACTTTGGTTGCTTTCATGTCGTTGCTGGTCGCTGTTGAAGCAGGCGGTCAGGGGGTGATGATGGCCCCTACGGGGATTCTGGCACAGCAGCATATGGAAGGGCTTGCACCACTGGCCGAGGACGCAGGTGTGGTGATTGAGATCCTTACCGGGCGTGACAAAGGGGCGGAGCGCAAGGCCAAGCTGGCGGCGCTGAAACGCGGTGATATTCATATTCTGGTCGGCACCCATGCGGTGTTCCAGCAGGACGTTGAGTTCCGCGACCTGCGGCTTGCCATTGTCGACGAACAGCACCGCTTCGGGGTGCGGCAGCGGATGGAATTGGCGGAAAAGGGCAAGGGGGCTGATGTCCTGGTAATGACCGCCACGCCGATCCCGCGCTCGCTGGCGCTGGCACAGTATGGCGACATGGATGTTTCGGTGCTGGACGAGAAACCGCCGGGGCGCAAGCCGGTCAAGACCGCAGTGATCAGCACCGAGCGGATGCAAGAAGTAGTGGACCATCTGCGCAAGGCCATATCAGAAGGGCGCCAGTGTTACTGGGTTTGCCCGCTGGTCGATGAGTCAGAGCTGAGCGACCTGACCGCAGCAGAGGAACGGTTCAAGCACCTGCGCGCCATTCTGGGTGAGGGCACAGTTGGCCTTGTGCATGGTCAGATGCCGCCTGCGGACAAAGATGCGGCCATGGCAGCGTTCCAGGAGGGCACGACCAAGGTTCTGGTGGCCACCACGGTGATTGAGGTGGGGGTGAACGTGCCCAATGCCTCGATCATGGTGATTGAGCGGGCAGAGATTTTTGGCTTGGCGCAGCTGCACCAGTTGCGCGGCCGGGTGGGACGCGGCAGTGCGCAGTCAACCTGCCTTTTGATGTATCAGCCGCCGCTGACCGAAGGCGGACGCAAGCGGCTGGAAGTGCTGCGCGAAACCGAGGATGGCTTCCGTATTTCGGAAACCGACCTGCAGATGCGCGGGGCAGGCGATATGATCGGCACAGCGCAATCCGGCCTGCCACGGTTCCGGATTGCCGATTTGGAACGCCAGGCCGGGCTGATGGCGGTGGCGCAAAGCGACGCGCGGGCGCTGCTGGCCTCCGATCCCAAGCTGGAGAGCGACCGCGGCAAGGCTGCGCGTGTTCTTCTGTGGCTGATGAAGCAGGATCAAGCAATCCGTTTGATTACAGTGGGTTAATACGCGTTTTAAAGCGTTCCCTCTGGTGGTGTTCCAATTTGTTCGCAAATGTTCTCAGAAAGTTCTTTACAGGTGTTCTTAAAAATGAGAACAAAGAGGCAACAAACTTGCCAGAGAGCGAAGAGACTGACCGGAGGAGGCCCGAGCCATGATTGCACAGATCAAAACCACTATGCAGAACGCCCATTCGACGTTGCTGGAGGACGCCATCGGAGCGGCCTCGCTGATGGTGATGCTGGTGGCGGCGTTGCATCTTCCAGGGCTGTTCTGATCCGCTTTTCCCATTCCTGATTGCATCTGCTGTGCCGGGCCGGCCCTTTCCTGTCCCGGACTGTTCGAGGGATCAACCGCCTGTCCCGATCCCCAATTGGATTGCCTCAATATCCAGCCTGGCCTGCCC
>NZ_LUKH01000308.1:0-2969 GCF_001593695.1 Leisingera sp. F5
CTCCCAGGGGTCGCCGAACTGGCGCACGCCGGCCTCCTTGCGAAGGCGGCTGTGGGTGTGGCGGCTGATCTTGCCCTGCATGGCATTCAGCGCACCGGCCAGGCCGTTGGGGAAATGCAGGCCGATATTGTCCAGCAAATCGGCAAATTCGCCCGCGACCGCGTTCAGCGTGTCACGGTCGACAATGCTCATCTTGCCCATCTGCTGGGTCAACTCCAGCTGCAGGTCGTCAGGCAGCTCCTCCAACGGGATTTCCGCGCCTTCATTCAGCAGCAGCCGGACGATAATTGCGGCCTTGGCCTTGCCGCTCAGCCCGCTGCCGCCCCCCGCGCTCAGAGGGGCCGGGGCACCGAACCCGCCCAGATCCGGCCCGCCTGAAGCCATCGGAAGCGCCAGCATGTTGTCTTGAGGCATTCTCGCACCCTACCAAAGATTCTTCTTGATCATGGAGGCTAGGATACGCCGCAAGCCGTAAAGAAAGGCTGAAGCTAGTAGCTGTGGGATGCACCTGTTTCCAAGGCGTTGCGCAGCGATGCTTCGGCCCAGCTGCCGTCACCGCCGCGTGCCTTGATCTCTTTCCACTGTATCAGGGCTGTTCCGTATTTTCCCTGTTCCACAAGGCCTTGCCCCATATACGAACGGGCAAGGATGTTATCCGGATCGCGTGCCAACGCCTGATCGTAATAGGCCTGCGCCACGTCCAAATTGCCCAGTTTGCGATGGGTGAACCCCCAATAGGTCAACACTAGCGAGTCCTGCTGGTCCGCCATTGCGCCCAGCACCGCCTGCGCGTCCTCCTGACGGCCGGCATAGGCCAGCTCGCGCACCGCGCCCAGCAGCTCTTGCTGGTTCAGCGAGGATTTCTTGGGGCGCACGCAGCGTTTCTTCTGGTCGTCCCAAACCCGCTTGCCTTTGCACTCCTTGGTAGTCTGGGTGGGTTTCGGCGGGTTCCAGTCGTTGCCGCTTGCGGCAAAAGCCGTCATCGGCAGGGTCAAGGCAGCGGCGAGAGCAAAATAACGCATATCGTCATCTCCAGATGCATAAATTCGTGATCAATGTACCCTTACAACCCGTGGGCCGGCCAATTTATTCATATCAAATATGCGTTGGTGAAAATTAGTTCAGAAATCATTCAGCGGGCAAGCGGTTGCTCAAAGGCGGTTGAGAGCCGCGCCAAAAGGAGTTCAAACCGGATCTTGACCTTGTGGTTCCGGTTCACCGAGGACTGCTGAATTCGCATCAGCTCAAGCAGCAGCCTGGACCGCAAGTGGAAATTCAGCAAAGGGCGGCTGATGGGGCGCCGGTATGTTTTGAAAAAGAATTCCACGCTGGCCTGTCGCACCCCGCCGGGGCCGATGTCCCGGGCGGGGAGAGGGTTGTTCAGGTCGCTGGCCAGGAAGTCCACCACGTCGTAGATGGCCGGCTTTTGCTTGCTGTAGGCAAGATCCAGTCCCACGACCGTCCCTTTGCCAAGGATCAGATTGCCGCTGTGAAAGTCGCCGTGGGAAAACACCCGGCTGCAGGGGGTGGCCTGAAACTGGCGTGATTGGCCATGGAGCTGTTTCAAAAATGCAGAGTAATGTTCCGGCTGCGCGTAAACGTCATCACCAGCAGATAGTTTGTAAAATTCGATGAAAATCCAATTCATCCAGATGGTTTCCGGTTCGGAAGGCCGGTGCTGATGAAGATGGTTCAGCCATTTTCCGCACCGCCGGAAAACCTGATTGGCCTGTGCTTGTGATTGCGGGGTCCGCAAGGCGTCAGAGGCGGTCCGGCCTTTGGCAAATTCGGTGATGTGAAAGCTCTTGTCTGCTCCCAGGTACACTGGGCCTGCAACCTCGCAGCCATCCGCCGACGCGAAATGGGGGCTGAGCTGTTCGAACAGGCGGAACTCCCTTTCGATCCAAGGGGTTCCGGAATTGAAGTCTTTCTTGAGGATCAGGGCCGAGCCGCTCTCGTGCATGAGAGAGAACACCATCTGTTGCCGTCCCCGATCAGTGGATTTATGGATACAGTTTATGCTGAAGCAGCCGTCCAGGCCTGTGGCCGACTGAAACTCCTGCAGGTGGCGCCGGATCAGGGCTTCGTCAAATTCTGCAAACAAAAGCATGGGTGATATGAGCAATGCCTAGGTTAAGGTTTCTGTGCCTTTTCCATATCAGGTCCAGGATGAATCCCGAATAAAGAAACGCCCCGCCATGTTGACGGGGCGTTCATCTTGCCAGCCAGGGGCCGGCTTACTCGCCGAACACCCGGCGGAAGATCGTATCGACATGCTTGGTGTGATAACCCATGTCGAATTTCTCGTTGATCGCCTCTTCGCCGAGGGCGGCAACCACGTCCGCATCCGCCAGCAGCAGCTCGCGAAAGTCAACGCGCTCTTCCCAGACTTTCAGCGCGTTGCGCTGCACCATGGCATAGGCGTCTTCACGGTTGACGCCGGCCTGGGTCAGCGCCAGCAGCACCCGCTGCGACATCACCAGACCTGGGAATTTATTCATGTTGTCCAGCATGTTCTCGGGGAACACCAGCATTTTGTCGATGACACCCGCCAGACGGTGCAGGGCAAAGTCCAGGGTGACGGTGGCGTCGGGGCCAATGCCGCGTTCCACGGAGGAATGCGAGATGTCGCGCTCGTGCCACAGCGCCACGTTTTCCATCGCAGGCACCACGGTCATGCGGACCAGACGCGCCAGACCGGTCAGGTTTTCGGTCAAAACCGGGTTCTTCTTATGCGGCATCGCCGAGGAGCCCTTCTGGCCCATCGAGAAGAATTCGGCACCTTCCAGAACCTCGGTGCGCTGCATATGGCGGATTTCCACAGCAATGTTTTCGATCGAGGAGGCAATGACGCCGAGGGTGGCAAAGAACATCGCGTGGCGGTCGCGCGGGATCACCTGGGTGGAGATCGGCTCAGGCCGCAGGCCCAGCTGTTCGCAGACGTGGTCCTCGACCGCCGGATCGACATT
>NZ_LUKH01000309.1:0-2966 GCF_001593695.1 Leisingera sp. F5
AAGAAGGTCAGCCAGGTGCATGCCAAGATTAAGGAATTGGGCGGCGTGATGGGTGCTTACAACGGCTGGGAACGCGCCAACTGGTTTGCGCAGCCGGGTGATGACACGTCTGAAGAAGCCACCCACACCTGGGGCCGCTCCGGCCCGTGGCAGCAGCGCATCAAGGAAGAATGCGAAGCCGTGCGTGACGGCGTCGGTGTTCTGGATCTGCCGGGCTTCTCGCGCTTCAATCTGGATGGCGAAGGCGCCGCGGAGTTCCTGCGCGGCCTGGTGACCGGCGGGTTGCCCAAGGTAGGCCGGATGAACCTGGTCTATTTCTCGGACGACCGCGGCCGTATCCTGACCGAGATGTCCTGTGTGCGTCACGGCGAAGACCACTTCACCATGATCACCGCAGGCTCGGCCCAGTGGCACGACTTCGAGATCCTGCGCAAAGCGCTGCCGTCCGGGCTGACCCTGACAGACCGCACCACAGACTTCGCGACCATGATCGTCACCGGTCCGAAGTCGCGTGAACTGTTCGCGGGTATCTCCGACGCTGATCTGTCGCTCGGCTGGCTGACCCACCAGGAAGCCACCGTCGCAGGCAAGCCCGCCTTCCTGGCGCGGGTGTCTTACGCCGGCGAACTCGGCTGGGAGGTCCACTGCGCCAACGCGCATCAGGGTGACATCTACGCGGCCCTGATCGAAGGTGGTGCCAAGCCGTTTGGCATGTACGCGCTGAACTCCTTGCGGATTGAGAAGGGCTACCGCACCTGGAAGGGCGATCTCTCCACCGACTTCACCATGCTCGAAGGTGGCCTCGGCCGTTTCATCAAGCTGGACAAGCCGCAGGACTTCCCGGGCAAGACTGCGATCCAAAGCGAAAAGCAGCAGGGTCCGAAAAAGACTTTTGTTACCATGATCGTTGAGGCCGGCGACGCCGACGCACCCTATATGTCCTGCGTCTGGAAAGATGGTGAAATCGTGGGCGAAACCACCTCGGGCGACTGGGGCTACCGTGTGGGCGCCTCCATCGCGCTGGGCACCGTGCGCACCGATCTGGCGGTGCCGGGCACCGAACTGGAGGTCGAGATTTACGGGCAGAAATGCCGTGCAGTGGTTCAGAAAGACGAACCGCTGTGGGATCCGGCCAACGAGCGCCTGCGCGCCTGATCAACCAGCATCAGCCCGGGCCGCAATGATCCGGGCTGACACCCAATGAAAGACAGCCCGCGCCGCCGGATCATTTCCTGTATCCTGGCGGCGCAGGCGCACCAAGATAAGGACAGTTTGCTATGGCTGAGATCACGCTTCTGGATGGCTCGATCGGGCAAGAGGTTGTCAAACGGTCCGGCGACCGCGCAACACCTTTGTGGTCCACCGCTGTGATGGTTGACAGGCCCGAGGTGGTTGGCGGGATCCATGCCGATTACTTTGCCGCAGGCGCCACTATTGCCACTACAAACACCTATGCGGTTCTGCGCGACCGGTTGCAGCGCGCTGGTCTGGAAGATCATTTCAAAGAGCTTCTGAACAAGGCCACCGCGCAAGCTGCTGCAGCGCGGGACGCCCATGGCTCGGGCCGTATCGCGGCGGCTCTTGGCCCGCTGATCGCCTCCTACCGCCCTGACATCTGCCCGCCGGCGGAAGAGGCAAAGCTTGCCTACGCCGAACTGGTCAAATTGCTCGGCCCGCAGTCTGATCTCTTCCTGATCGAAACCGTCTCCTCGCTGGAACATGCCAAAGGCGCGTTGCTGGGCTGTGCGGAAGCGGACAATCCGGTCTGGCTGGCGGTCTCTGTTTCAGACGAAGACGGCACAGTGCTGCGCTCGGGGGAGCCGCTGGCCGCGCTTGCCCCGCTGATTGAGAAATTCCAGCCCGATGCGGTTCTGCTCAACTGTTCCCGGCCAGAGGTCATCGGCGAAGGACTGAACATCGTGAGAGGTTTCGGTAAGCCTTTTGGGGCCTTCGCAAACGGCTTCACCCGGATTTCGGAGGGCTTCCTGCAGGACGCCCCCACTGTGGATGCCCTGGAACAGCGCCAGGACCTGGGACCCGAACCTTATGCGGAATTTGCGATGGGTTGGGTCGCGCAGGGCGCCACCATCGTGGGCGGCTGCTGCGAAGTTGGCCCGGAACACATTGCCGAACTGGCCCGCCAGCTGCGCGCGGCCGGGCATCGGATCGTCTGACAGGGGGATCAGCATGGCATCTCAAGGCAAACTCAAAGCTGCGGATCCGGCCCGGATCTGGAGCATCGACATTATCGTCAGCGAAGGGTTTGTGCTGACGGAGATGTCGGCTGTGGTCGAAGTGCTGCGGATCGCCAACCGGGTGCTTGCGCAGCCGCCGTTCAAATGGACCATGCGGTCCCTGCAGGGCGGGCGCGTCGGCTGTAAGGCGGGCCTTAGCGTCGACACCGAAGCTTTCGTGGTTAAGCCGACGGCTGATTTTGCTTTCTTTCTTGGCAACTCGGACCCGGACGATCCCGGCCTCAGTCTTGGCAGGGTAATCTCCAGCTACACCTGCCGCGGCAGCAAGGTCTACCTGCTGGCCGAGGCTGCGGCCCGCTACATCCGCGATCAGGGCGGCGCGTCCGGTCGGCTGACCACCCATTGGGAAAATTCCGCGCTTCTGCGTGAGCGCATGGGGCTGAACGATTCCAGCCATGCCCTGGCCAGCGAGGATGGACTGGTGGTGACCTGTGCCGGTATGGGGTCCACCGTTGATATCGTGCTGGCGCTTGTCGGACGGCTCACCTCCGCCGCGGCACAGATGACCGTGGCCAACATCATGCTGCACGAGCAGGTGCGGGACTTCTCCTCGCTGCAGCCCTTTGCCGGCGCCAAGCCGACGATCACCGGCGACAGCGACCTCGACCACTGCATCCGGATCATGCAGGACAATATCGAAGAACCGGTGCCGATCAGCGAAATCGTGGACGAGCTTGGCATCTCCACCCGCTCGCTGGAGCGCAAGTTCAA
>NZ_LUKH01000310.1:0-2957 GCF_001593695.1 Leisingera sp. F5
GGGCAACTGCAGGGGCGGGAGGGATTGGCTTTTTCACACAGGCGCAGGCCGCCCGCATCACGGCTTGGGCTTGTCGTCCCACTCATCGCTCAGGATCCGGCGGGAATCGCCTTCCGGGTCGTCGTACTGGTTGCTGCGCAGCGTATAGAAAAACGCCGCCAGTCCGACCGAGCCGAGGATCAGTGAAATCGGGATCAGATAGGCAAGGACACTCATGGCTTCAGGTCCGGTGTGGCTGGCGCCGGCTTATCGCAGCCGCAGCGCGTTGAGGGAGACTGTGATGGAAGAGGTAGACATCGCCAGCGCCGCAATCAAGGGCGTCGCCAGCCCGGCTATCGCCAGGGGCACCGCGATCACGTTGTACAGCGTGGCAATGCGGAAGTTTTCGCGGATCCGGCGGGTTGCCTTCTGCGCCACGGCACAGGCCTCTGCAATCGGGGAAAGATCTTGCCCCAGCAGCACGATATCCGAGGCCACCCGCGCGGCATCCAGCGCCGAGGCTGGTGAGATTGACACATGCGCCGCTGCCAGCGCCGCTGTGTCATTGAGGCCATCACCGACCATCAGAACCTTTTTGCCTTGCTCCGTCAGCATCTGCACCCGGGCGGATTTGTCCGCTGGCAGCGCCTCGGCCACCCACTTGGCGATGCCCAGCCGTCCGGCCAGATCCTCCACCGCGCCAGTGCTGTCGCCGGAGATCAACAGCACATCCTTGCCTGCGTCCTTCAGCGCCTGCACCGCTTCCGCAGCACCGGGACGCAAGGCATCGGTGAACAGGAACGCCTGCGCCTCCCCCGACCCGCTGTCCAGCCAAGCGGCTGTCTGGCTGTCCTGCTCGGCGCCGACCCAGGCTGCACGTCCCAGCCGCACCCGCTGGCCGCGGAACAGTCCTTCTGCGCCATAACCCGGCACCTCGGTGATGTCCTGCACGCCGGCCGGTTTGACCCCGGCTGTGCGCGCGGCGCGTGTCAGCGCCACTGACAACGGATGCGAAGACCCTTCGGCCAGCGCCAGTGCAATCTCCAAATCGCCCCGGGCATGATCCCCCAGGTTGGTCACCTGCGGCGCGCCGGCAGTCAGCGTGCCGGTTTTGTCGAACACCACGGTATCGACCTCCGCCAGACGCTCCAGCGCAGTGGCATGTTTGATCAGCATACCGCGTTTGAACAGCCTGCCTGAGGCCGCGGTGGTCACCGCAGGCACCGCAAGGCCCAGCGCGCAGGGACAGGTGATGATCAACACCGCCGCGGCGATGTTCAGCGCCATGCGGAGGTCGAAAGTGTAAAGATACCAGCCCGCGAATGCGAGAGCCGACAAGATATGAACGCCGGGCGCATAAAGCTTGGCAGCGCTGTCTGCCAGCGAGGTGTAGCGGGAGCGGCCGGATTCGGCGATGGCGACCAGATCGGTCATCCGGTGCAGCGAGGTATCCTCCCCCACCGCAGTCGCCCGGATGGTGAGCGGGCCGGTCAGGTTCACTTCGCCGGCTGACACCGCCAGACCGGGTTCCGCAAACACCGGCAGCGTCTCGCCGGTCAGCAGCGACCGGTCCAGTTCCGACCGTCCCTCGATAATCTCGCCGTCCACCGGCATCCGCCCGCCGGGGCGCACAAGGATCAGGTCGCCGATGGCCAGATCCGCCACCGGCACCTCGTATTCGTCGCCATCCAGCAACCGGATCGCGCGAGGCACCTCCAGTGCGGCCAGCTCCTCGGCGGCGGAACGCGCCACAGCGCGGGTGCGGTAGTCCAGATAACGGCCTGCCAGCAGGAAAAAGGTCAGCGTCAGCGCGGCATCAAAATAGGCGTGCTCACCCGACAGTGAGGTCTCCCATAGCGAGGTGGCCAGCGCCAACACAAGCGCCAGCACAATCGGCACATCCATGTTCAGGCGCCCGACCCGCAACGCCGTCCAGGCATTGGCAAAAAACGGCTGCGCCGCAAAGATGATCGCGGGGAAGGTGATCGCGGCAGAAATCCAGTGGAACATGTCCCGCGTCGCATCCGATGCCCCGGACCAGACGGAAACCGACAGCAGCATCACATTCATGGAGGCAAAGAAAGCCACCGCCAGCCGCATCAAGAGATCGCGTCCCGCCTTGTCGTTCTGGGTGGCAGCCAGCGCTGCCAGATCCAGTTCGTGCGCCTCGTAGCCGATGCTTTCCAGCACCGGGATCAGATCGGCAGCGCGCAAATCCGGCTCCGCCTCGATCAACGCCCGCTTAAGTGTCAGATTGACCCGTGCGGAATGAATGCCGGGGTGTGCGCTCAGCTCGCGCTCCACCGCTGAAATACAGGCCTGGCAGTGAATGCCCGGCAAGGACAGCGCCAGCCGTGCCTCTGTCGGGGCCTGTTCAGCGCTGTCATGCGGGGCTGCGACACAGGCCGGGCAAGCCGCAAGCGAGGGGCGGAGCTGGGCAGTCATGGCAATCAGCCTTTCACATGCAGGATCACGCGCTGGGTGAATTCGGTGCCGTCCTTGGCCCGCGCAACCATGCGGATGTTCCAATTGCCCGGCCCCAGCTCGGCCGGCGCCACATAGGCCTGGCCGTCAAAGGTGAACTCCGGCTGCTGGTCATCCTGCACATGGGTGGCCCGGCCCAGCGTTGCGCTCAACTTGGCGACCTCCACCGGAGCGCCGCCGGCATCGGTGATCTCCAGCTTGACCTGATCACCCTGCGAAGACGCATAGACCGACCAGCCCAAGGCCTCCTGCGCAGAACGGCGCAGATCGAACTCCTGGCTGGCAACATAGGAGTTCTTCACCTCCAGCCCTGGAAAGGTCTTCACCGCATTGACCGCCAGGGCGATGTTCACCCCGATGATCACCGCAAAGGCGCCGCAGAACAGCATCAAGGCATGCTTACCGGTGAATTCGCGTTCGCGCTTGGCCATGGCTCAGTTCCCCTTGCCGTTAAAGCTGGTGTCCTTATGGGCCCGTTCCCCGTTTATCAGATC
>NZ_LUKH01000311.1:0-2956 GCF_001593695.1 Leisingera sp. F5
GAGTGCCTCCAAGGCTGTCACCCCGCGTGAAGCCGTGCCTATAGACCGCTTGCGGCAATTTGGGAAGAGGCAAAGCCCCCTGCCCGGTTCCGGGGCCGCGTTATTCCTGCCAGCGCCCGCCAAAATCCTGCGGCACCAGCAGATTATGACGCCCCAAGCCCTCGACCGAACGTTCGCCGCACAACGCCATGGTGGTGTCCAGCTCCTTGCGAATCACCTCCAGCGCCTCGGTGACGCCCTTTTGGCCCCTTGCGCCCAGCCCATAGACAAAGGCACGGCCGATCATGGTGCCCTTGGCCCCCAGCGCCAGTGCCTTCAGCACGTCCTGGCCGGAGCGGATGCCGCTGTCCAGATGCACCTCGACGTCATTGCCTACGGCATCCATGATCTGCGGCAGCATCCGGATCGAACTCAGCGCACCGTCCAGCTGCCGCCCGCCGTGGTTCGACACCACAATGGCATCGGCGCCCAGCTTGGCGGCCATCTTCGCATCTTCAGCGTCCAGAACCCCTTTCAGGATCACCTTGCCGCCCCACAGTTCCATCAGCTTTTCGATCTTGCCCCAATCGAGCGACGGGTCGAACTGCTCCGCCGTCCAGGCACCCAGCTGCGAGGTATCGGAAACCCCCTGCACATGGCCGACGATATTGCCAAAGTTGCGCCGCTTGGCGCCCAGCATCTGCAGGCCCCAGGTCCATTTTGTCATCAGGTTGGCGATGGTGGCCGGGGTAAGCTTCGGTGGCGCGGACAGCCCGTTCTTGAGGTCCTTGTGGCGCTGTCCCAGGATCTGAAGGTCCAGCGTGATCACCAGGGCTGAGCATTTCGCATCTTTGGCCCGCTGTATCAAACGGCGGATATAGTCCTCGTCTTTCATGGTATAAAGCTGGAACCAGAACGGTTTGCTGGTCGCCTCGGCCACTTCCTCGATCGAGTTGATCGACATGGTCGACAGGGTGAAGGGCACGCCGAACTCTTCGGCTGCCCGTGCCGCCTTTATCTCGCCGTCCGCGTGCTGCATCCCCGTCAGCCCGACCGGCGCCAACGCCACCGGCATCACCACGTTCTGCCCGATCATCTGGCTCGCGGTGGTGCGCCTGGTCATGTCCACCGCCACCCGCTGGCGCAGGCGTATCTGCTCAAAATCCGAAGTGTTCTCGCGGAAGGTCTGCTCAGTCCAGCTGCCGCTTTCGGCATAGTCAAAGAACATCCGCGGCACACGGCGTTCGTAGATGCGCTTCAGGTCGTTGATATTGGTAATCACCGGCACCGGCCTCTCCCTCGCTTTCATTTGGTAAAATTTATTTACCAATTCATTCCAGCGAAGGCAACGCTCCGATTGCCGCACCCCGAAAACGCAAAAAGCCGCCCCCGAAGGCGCGGCTTTTCAGATCAGGCTATGTCAGAGCATCAGCCCTTGTGCGCGCCGTCTGCCAGGGACTTTACAAATGCCAGCACCTCGACCGGGGACTTGCCCGCGCCGATCTGGCTGACAATGGCACTGCCCACCACGGCACCGTCCGAAATCGAGGCGATGTTCTGCGCCTTCTCGGGCGTGTTGATGCCAAAGCCCACGATGATGGGCAAATCTGTGGCCGCCTTGATGCGGGCCACCTCGGGTCCAACGTCGGTGGCCTCGGCCTCAGCGGCGCCGGTGATGCCAGTGATAGACACGTAGTAGACAAAGCCGGAGGTGTTCTGCAGCACCTTGGGCAGGCGCGCATCGTCGGTGGTGGGGGTCGCCAGGCGGACGAAGTTCAGCCCCGCCTTCTGCGCCGGAATGCACAGCTCGTCATCTTCCTCCGGCGGCAGGTCCACCACGATCAGCCCGTCGATGCCGGCCGCCTTGGCGTCCGCCAGGAAGGTGCCCACGCCGCGGTTGTAGATCGGGTTGTAATAGCCCATCAGCACGATCGGTGTGGTGTCGTCGCCCTTGCGGAAATCGGCGGCCAGCTGCAGCGTCCTTTCCAGCGTCATGCCGCCGTCCAGCGCGCGCTGCCCGGCCAGCTGGATGGTCGGCCCGTCAGCCATCGGATCGGTGAATGGCAGGCCCAGCTCGATGATATCGACACCAGCGCCCGGCAGCCCCTTCACCACCTCCAATGAGGTGTCATAGTCGGGGTCGCCCGCCATCACATAGGTGACAAAGGCTTTCTTGCCGGCGGCGTTCAGTTCGGCGAATTTGGCATCGATACGGGTCATGGGCGGGCCTTTTGAAATCTATCCGCCCCGGTGTGCCGAATGTTGCGCGGGAAATCAATCCCGGGCCGCGCCGCAGCCCGGTGAATGCGTCCCTTAGCGGCTCAGCGGAATATGCCAGCGCAGGGTCAGCGAGTTCACGCCCGGGTTCTCATCCGCGGTCGAGGCGTTGGATTTGTGGCTGAACGCCAGCGACACCGCCTTGCCGTTCTGGAACCGCTTGCCCACCGCCAGCAGGCTGCGGATTTCAAAGGCAGAGCCCAGGTCATTGCCCGGCTCGCTGTCGTGGTAGGCACCGGGCATCACGCTGGTCTCAATGAACCAGTTGTTGTTCAGATCGATCGTTCCGCTGATGCCGACACCGGCAAAGATATCACCGGTCTCCTGCACTTCCAGCCCGGCGCCGAACCGGGCCGACAGGCGCCCGCGCTCGTGAAACGGCGTGTGCAGGTAATCCAGCGCAAACACAGCGCTGTCTTCGGCGGTTTCCCGGTGGTAGTCGGAGTATCCCAGACCTAGCGTCACTTCCTGCGCCGCAGCAGGCATGGTCATAGCCGCACTAAGTGCCGCCGCCAGCAAAGCTGTCTTCTTCATTTCAAGCCCCTCACCGTATTAATTGTTTGGCACTAAGATATTTATCTGCCCTGCTTTTCCAAGCCGCATCACGAAAAAGCAATATGAGGGCTTACTGTGCGGCCCCGCACAGAGAGCGATTGTGGCACATATGCCAGCCATCCTTGCCTTGCGTGCAGGCCCAATG
>NZ_LUKH01000312.1:0-2953 GCF_001593695.1 Leisingera sp. F5
GCTGACCACGCTGCCATCCAGCAGTGTTGCCGTGCCGGTCAGGCT
The DNA here is from genome assembly GCF_001593695.1 of Leisingera sp. F5. Classification (NCBI taxonomy): domain Bacteria; kingdom Pseudomonadati; phylum Pseudomonadota; class Alphaproteobacteria; order Rhodobacterales; family Roseobacteraceae; genus Leisingera; species Leisingera sp. F5. Next base: position 46 of record NZ_LUKH01000312.1, read on the forward strand.
GCCGCCGGTATTGTCGGTGATGTTCAGCGTGCCCTTGTCGAGCTGGCCGTTGAAATCCAGCGTGTCGCCGGTGGTCTCCCCATCGTCGCCGCCTACGATGGTGATGTTGTTGCTGCCGCTGTCGCCGGTATCGACGATGGTAAAGGTGTCGTCACCATCTCCGCCGGTGGCGGAATCCCCTTCGCCGACGTTCAGGCTGTCATCGCCGTCACCGCCCTCCAGCGTGTCGGCGCCGCTGCCGCCTGTCAGCGTGTCATCGCCGCCCTGGCCATAAATGACGTCGTCCCCAGCGCCGCCGCTGATACTGTCGTCGCCATCAGCGGGGTCTTCGGGCGGCACCGTGAATGTGATGTTTGAGATCGTGTAGTCGGATCCGTCAGTGCCATCCGTTTGCAGGTTGGCCGACAGGACCAGTTGGTCAAAGGCGCCATAACCGTTGATGTCGACGGTCCCGGTGCCTGTTCCGGCCACATCTTCGGTGAAATCCCCCTGGGCGACCAGGACGCCGTCCTTATAGATCGCCCAATGGCCTTCTTCACCGTGACTATCGGAAAACAGGTGCTTGAAGGTGAAGCTGGCGTCGGTTGTATCCTGATCGAAGTCGACGATCAGCTCTTCGGAAATGCCTGATGCTTTGTCATATCCAATCTGCGCGTCCACGCCGCTGTCGGAGTCAGAGATGGCCCCGGCAACACCAAATGCACCATCGTAATAGTCGATATTGGCCGCATTGGCAGTGCCCGACAGGTCCTTGGCCGTGACCGTGAAGCCGCTGCTGGTGTCGGTGACATTGGAGTCTTCAATGCTTTCCTGGGAATCTGCCAGCCCGGCCTCAGAACTGCTGTCGCCATAGATCGTGTCATCACCTGCGCCGCCTTCCAGGCTGTCATCGCCGTCACCGCCGAACACCAGGTCGTCGTCCGCACCGGCATCAACGGTATCATTGCCTGCGCCGGCCTCAACCGTGTCCTGATTGCCCGAGGCGCCGCCGCCGCTGCCATTGTCGATCTGATCGCCATCGCCGTCGGTGTAGCTGCTGTCGATGTTATCCGCGCCGCTGGTGCCCTCGACCGGGCCGTCGGTGTCTGTATAGGCGGGCGGATTGTCGGCGCTGGCCGAGCTGAAGGAGTCAGGCGGGCCCAGATCCGGCACAAAATAAACGTTGCCGTCAGCGCCGAGATAATAAACGCCGCTTTCGACTTCATTGGTGTAAGGCGTGCCACCGTGCGAGCCGGTCCAGCTCCAATTGCCGGCGCCCAGGTTCTGGTCCGTGGTAAAGGAGGAATAGGTGGACGTGATCGTATCGCCGTGATCGAGCGATCCGTCTCCAAGCTGGACAAGATACCCGCTGGGCATGGTCCCAATTCCTCAAACTCGCAGCGGGCAGGCTGCTCGCGCGTTCCAGATCCCAAAGTCAAGCAGGCCGCGTTAATTCCGCGTATTTCCGGCTTTGGAAAACGCGCGGCATTTTAGTTGGTTTTTCCGCAGCGGCTGGCGGTCCGGGGCAGGGTCTGGCCGCTTGCCCGCGGCGCAAGTGTGGTTTATCACACAAGCCTGATCTTAGATTGCAAGGACCTCCCATGCGCGCGGAAACCCAGAACATCGTGGCGGATATCGAGAAATCGCTGGAGCTGCTGGCCCAGCGGTTGAATTGGGAAACCGCTGAATTCCGCCTGGAGGAATTCAACGCGCGGGTTGAGGATCCGAACCTGTGGGACGATCCCGACGCGGCTCAGAAGCTGATGCGCGAACGCCAGGCGCTGGTGGATGCGATCAATACCTACAAGGGCATCAAACAGGATCTCTCTGACAATATCGAGCTGATCGAGCTGGGCGAGATGGAAGAGGATGAGGAAGTCATCAAGGATGCCGAAGCCGCGCTGAGCGCGCTGAAGGACAAGGCTGCCGAGAAGGAACTGGAAGCGCTGCTGGACGGCGAGGCCGATGCCAATGACACCTTCCTGGAAATCAATGCAGGCGCGGGCGGCACCGAAAGCTGCGACTGGGCCTCGATGCTGGCGCGGATGTATGTCCGCTGGGCCGAGAAAAAGGGTTACAAGGTCGAGCTGCAATCCGAAAGCGCAGGCGACGAGGCGGGCATCAAATCCGCCGCCTACAAGATTTCCGGCCATAACGCCTATGGCTGGCTGAAATCCGAGTCCGGCGTGCACCGGCTGGTGCGGATCTCGCCCTATGACTCGGCGGCCAAGCGGCATACCTCGTTCAGCTCGGTCTGGGTTTACCCTGTGGTAGACGACAATATCGAGATCGACGTGAATCCCTCGGATATCCGCGTCGACACGTACCGGTCTTCAGGCGCCGGCGGCCAGCACGTCAACACCACCGACTCGGCAGTGCGGATCACCCACATCCCGACCGGCATCGTGGTGACGTCTTCGGAGAAGTCCCAGCACCAGAACCGCGACATCGCCATGAAGGCGCTGAAATCGCGCCTGTATCAGCAGGAGCTGGACCGCCGCAACGCCGAGATCAACGCCGCCCACGAGGCCAAAGGCGATGCCGGCTGGGGCAACCAGATCCGCTCTTACGTGCTACAGCCCTACCAGATGGTGAAGGATCTGCGCACCAGCCATGAGACCTCGGACACCAAGGGCGTTCTGGACGGCGATCTGGACGGGTTTATGGGCGCAACGCTGGCGATGAACGTCGCCGGCAAAAGCCGCTCGGAGGCGCGGGGCGAGGACTGACTAGATACGGCGTTGGAAACAGCGCACGGGCCAGAAAATGAAGAGCCTCAGGGTGCCTGCCCTGAGGCTCTTTTTCCGCGAGCGTTCATTTTACTGTCAACTTATGATACACTAAACCTTGGGAGGTCCGGGCATTGTTTCCGGTAGTGAAACCCCGTTTTAACAATTTCAGCTGACGGCGGCTTTGCTGCAGAACCACG
>NZ_LUKH01000313.1:0-2932 GCF_001593695.1 Leisingera sp. F5
GCTGAACCCCGTCAGCGGCCAACCGGCCACCTGGGCCGCCGCCGCCAGCGTCGCCGGCGCTCGGGCCGCCGTGGCCGCCGCGCAGGCGGCATTCCCGACCTGGTCTGCCACTGTCCCGGCAGAACGCCGCGCAGTCCTGAACAAGGCGGCGGACATCCTGGACCGCCGCAGCCCCGATTTCGTGGCCGCAATGGTGCGTGAAACCGGCGCCACCGGCATCTGGGCGGGGTTTAACGTCCACCTGGCCGTCGGTATCCTGCGCGAGGCCGCCGCCATGACCACCCAGATCGGCGGCGAGGTGATCCCCGCCAACAAACCCGGCACCCTGGCCATGACCGTGCATCGCCCGCTGGGGGTCTGCCCGGGCATCGCGCCCTGGAATGCGCCGGTCATCCTGGGGGTGCGCGCCGTCGCCATGCCGCTGGCCTGCGGCAATACCGTGGTGATGAAGACCTCCGAACTCTGCCCCCGTGTCCATGCGCTGATCGTGGAGGCCGTGGCTGAGGCGGGACTGCCCGCCGGTACGCTCAACGCGATTTCCAACGATCCGGACGAAGCGCCCGAGGTTGTCGCGGCCCTGATCGAACACCCCGCGATCCGCCGGGTGAACTTCACCGGATCGACCCGCGTGGGCCGGGTGATCAGCGAACTGGCTGGCCGCCATCTGAAACCCGCGCTGCTGGAACTCGGCGGCAAGGCCCCGATGATCCTGATGGAGGATGCCGATATCGAGGCTGCCGTCGCCGCCGCAGGGTTCGGGGCCTACATGAACCAGGGTCAGATTTGCATGTCCACAGAACGGATCATCACGGTCGGAGATGTCGGCGACCGCTTCAACATGTTCGGCGCAGGTTACAAGCGGGACATCAACAACCAACTGTCCTTTGCCGTGATCTTCGACCAGCCTTGGGGTGTGGATGTGCTCTACCCGGCGGGCGGTTCTGCGCTTCTTGGCGGCACCAAGGCGCAGGCGGATGCAAATGCGGTGACCGCCCTTTTGCGCTACAAGTTCAACGAGCGTTTCAGCGCCCATGGCGGTATCCGGTACCAGGAGATCGACGGCGAAATCAATCTGAACGGTCTTGCCTACAGTGTCATTCCCGGCGGCACCTACAATGTCAAGGTAGACAAAGACGGCGCATTTGGCTGGGTAGCCGGCGTGGCCTATGAGATCCCAGAGATCGCCCTGCGCGCAGCGCTGACCTACAGCTCCGAAATCGAACACGATTTCGACCTGAACGAGAGCTTTGCCGGGAGCCCGGGCCTGAACACAACAACCTCAACCAAGACCAAGACCCCGCAATCGGTTAACCTGGACTTCCAGACCGGTATCGCCGCAGACACGCTGCTGTTTGGCGGCATCCGCTGGGCGGAACACAGCGTGACCGACCTGGTGCCCGGCCGTTTGGGCCGCGACCTGATCGATCTGGACGACTCCTTTACCTACACATTGGGGATTGGCCGCAAGTTCAACGAAAACTGGTCGGGGTCTTTGGCGCTGATCTATGCGGATGTGGACGGGGATGACCTGGTGTCGCCGCTGGCACCGACCCATGGCTATGAGGCGATCCGGCTTGGGGTGCAATACAAGCAAGACAAGATGACGATCTCGGCCGGCATCCGTTACACCCAGCTGGGTGACTCGGTCGCCTCCCCCGGCGGCAACCCTGTTACCAACTTTCAGGATAACGACGCGGTCAGTTTTGGCATGAAAATCGGCTACAACTTTTAAAGCGCCGCAAGACGGACAATCTGACCCCGCCCGCATACTCCGGGCGGGGTTTTCGTTTGCCGCAAGATCCGGGTCGCCTGGCCGCGCCCGGCGGGCTAGATGACCCGCATGAGCCCTCAAAAAACCATATCCCCCCGCGCCTGGGCCGAGCTGATACTGCTCGGCGTGATCTGGGGCGGCTCGTTTCTGTCGATCCGCATCGCCCTGGACGAAATCCCCGTTGTTACCCTTGTGCTGCATCGCTGCGGCTGGGCGGCGCTGTTCCTGTGGGGCGTGGTGGTGCTGATGCGGCTGCCGGTGCCAAAGGAGCCGCGTATCTGGGGCGCCTTTCTGGTGATGGGCCTTTTGAACAACATCATCCCCTTCGGCCTGATGACCTGGGGACAGCTGTATATTGAGACCGGCCTCACCTCGATCCTGAATGCGGCCACAGCCATCTTCGGCGTCATCGTCGCTGCGCTGGTGTTTGCCGACGAACGGCTGGCAGCACGCAAGGTACTGGGAGTGGCGCTGGGGTTTCTCGGCGTGGCCACCGCCATCGGGTTGGAGCAATTTGCCAATTTCGACATCCGAAGCACCGCGCAACTGGCAGTTCTGGCCGGCACCGTGTCCTATGCCTTTGCCAGTGCCTGGGCGCGGCTGAAACTGTCCGGACTGCCGCCGCAGGTAGCGGCTGCCGGTATGCTGACCGGCTCCACCCTCTGCCTGCTGCCGGCAGCCTTGCTGGTTGACGGCCCGGTTTCGCTGAGCCTGGAAACCGGCACCTGGCTATCCATTGCCTATTTTTCGCTGATTGCCACTGCTGGCGCCTATCTGCTGTATTACCGGGTGCTAGCGTTGGCGGGCAGCGGCAACCTGATGCTGGTCACCCTGATCATTCCGCCGGTTGCCATCCTGCTGGGCGCCTGGTGGCTGGGAGAAGAGTTGAAACCGCAGGCCTACGCCGGTTTTGCCCTGCTGGCAGCCGGGCTTATGGTCCTGAACGGCAAACCGGTCCTGCGGCGCAAACGCACACGGAATTGACCAAGCCCGCGCAGGTGATTAGCAAGGCGTGAAACCTTCAGGGACTTGGGATCTCATGCTTTACACTTCTGCGCAGGACTGGCGCGATGCGCCGAACAAACGGGTGCTGTTCTTTGGCATGTCCGGGCTTGGCAAAACCTATGTCAGCAACATCCTGCGCGGCGCCGGCAGCTGGTT
>NZ_LUKH01000314.1:0-2930 GCF_001593695.1 Leisingera sp. F5
TGATGTGCAAATTCCAGCACCGCATCCACAGTTGCCTGCGACGCCGCAGCAGCCGCAGCTGTGGCCTCCAGCGACGCCACCTTGAAGACCGGCAATCCCTCCGACGGATCGGCCAGGCCCACCAGATCCTTAAGCTCCTGCGCAAATACCCCGTTATTGAAACCGGCATAACCCTGCAGCGCCTTGGCAGCGTCCTGAAGCGGGGCAGCAGCGGCATCTGCGGCATCAATATCATGCGCAGCCGCCACATCCAGCGCCGCCACCTGGAAGGCGCTGATCCAGCCATTGATCTCCAGCAGCTGCTGCAGCACGCCAACCTGGTTGTCCAGCAGCCCCTGGATCGCCGTCCGGTTATCGGAACTGGCCTGGGTTGCCGCAACAGACAGGGTGAACACCATACGCTCCATCGCTTGGGTCAGCGGGCGCACGCTGGCATTACGGGCGCTCAGAACTTCCTTGCGGCTGTCCTTCAGCTCCTTGCGGCTCGCGGTGAGGGTATAGCGGAACAGTTCCACACCCGCGCGGACCTTCTTGGCCCTGAAGGCATCCAGGCCCAGCTCTTCCAGCCGCCCCATGACCGGCTCCAGCCGGCTCAAAGCGTCATTGGCCATTTTTTTGAGCGCCCGCTTGGTGGGCACGTCGCGCACATGGCCCAGCGCCAGTGCCGCACCGGACAAAATGCTGATATCAGCGCGGGTTTCCAGCAGCGTTTGCAAGCTGCCGAACTGTTGCTCAACCAGGTTTTTGAGCACCTCATCAACCTGGCCGATTGTGTCCTCGCCGCCTGCCATCAAACTGTCGCTGGCCTCGGACGCGACCTGCACAAGCTTCGCCTGCACCGTTTGGCTAAGTGTCTGCAGGCTGCCGGTCTGGGAGTCGATCCAGGCCTGATTTCGAAAGGCGCCTTTGCGGGCCGCGATCAGATTGCTGAGCATTTCGGAGGCCGCGTCAGCCTCCTGCCTGAACATGGCCCGCTCTGCCGCAGGCAGTTCAGCCAGGCTGTTTTCAAGATGTGCAATCGCTGCAACCGCCTCAGTCTCGGCCTGGACCAGCTCGTCAACTGATCCAGCTTGCAAGACCGCAATCATCGCATCCTTTGCCCGGCTTCCTGCTTTGACAAGACGGCCGCTCAGCTCCAGCCGGGGCACCTTCTGTTCCGTCAGAACCTCCATTTGGCGGCCGGTCTGGGAAAAGACCAGCGTAACCATGACACCGCCAACAGCAATAGCAGCCCCCATCGCCATCAGGATCAGCGTGATTTTTGCGCCAATGCTGGAAAACAAACGGAAACCGCGCTTGGCGGGAAGTTTTTTCTTTGCAGTCATAGTATCACCCAAGGCATCCGCCCATATTCCGTGCCAAGACCGGACAAGCAGCCGGCCCACCGCCGTTTTCGGCCGGTCAGGCATTCAATGGTGCAGGGCCGCTGCCGCACAGCTGCCCGCATCTCCCAAACAAAAGGGACGCAAGAACGTAAAAAAAATATGAGCGGCAATCGGGAAATCTGTTGAATTTTATCGACTGGCAGAGAAAGCAGCCCGCTGCAAAGGCCGTTTCAACACTACCGGTCAGATCTCTCCGGAGAGACGGCGCGCCGCGTGCAGGGGCAAATTTGTGGTTTCGGTAACAGGCCGGTAACCGGAAAGCGGATCAAAAATATGCCGGATCTGCCCGCCCTCGCGGCAAGTGGTCAGCAGCACCGGACGGCCATTCACCTGCTGGCCGGAAACAGTGACCGGCAAAGTGCCTGTCAACCAGCCGCCATAGCTGACGGCCCCGCTGCCGCTGCGGATGACAATCTCAAAGTAGTCCAGCGCTGCCATTCTGAAGATCAGATCCGGCACCTCGCTTGGCCCGCCGCCCAGATGCTCAACCGTCAGATCGGCACCGATAAGGTTTTGCACCGAATAACCCCAGCGGTGCATGAAATCCTCAACAACGTCCAGGATCTCTTGCGTCCGCTCCTCTGGCTGCACGCCCGGGCCGAATTCCGAAAACCGGCGTTCGAAAGACAGATTTTCCGGCACTCCGCCTCCTAGACCTTGGTTCAGGGCCAAACTGCCCGGTTTGCTGCTGGTTCCGGCAAAGCCTAGCACGCACAACTGCTTCCTGCACAAATGATATTTTGGGAATACAGGTTACACAACGTCACCGTGGCTTTTGCACAATCGCCTGACCGGCTATTCCGGCACGCCCGCCTGCCGCAAGGCAGAAGCCCATTCCTGTCCCGCCGGGCTCATCGCTGCAGGATTGTCGCGCTGGAACTGCGACAGGCAGAACTCCGGCGCGGCCTCAAGCAGTTTTTGGACTGTGCTGCGGGCTTCAGCGCCCCGGCCGGACATTTGCAGGGCGATCGCCTTGGACCGCAGCGGCACTGGAAAGGCGCCCTTGGCTTCAAGCGACCGCTCGGAAAGTTCAATTGCACGGGCAAAGTTGCGGGCAGACAAATACGCCAGCGCCGAGAGCGCATCAAAATAGTACCGCTGCGGTCCTAAAGGCGTCAGCCGCCGGGCCGCGTCGGTCATTTGCACCGCCTCATCCGGCATGTCCTGATAGGCCAGCGTCGCCCCTTTCAAAAGCAGCGCCAGCGCTTCGTTTGGATTGTCGCGCAGCGCCAGGTCATAGGCGTCCTGTGCCAGATCGAAGCGGAACGTCAGGTGGCTGGAGATAAGCCCCTTGAGCGTATGAGCCAATGAGAAACCCGGTGCAGCTTCGATGGCGGCCTCTGCCATCCGGCTGGCCAGGCGGCTGTCCTCTCCACGGTTCACAGACAAGCCCTTTTCGACCCGCATCACATGCCAGAATCCCATCCAGGTCAGCGGCAGCACATGTTTTGGCTCCCGTTCAAGCAGATGCGACAGGATTTCATGTGCTTGCTGGAATTTGCGCGCGTCCATTTCCTGCATCAGCGAAATCGCCGCCATCAACAG
>NZ_LUKH01000315.1:0-2925 GCF_001593695.1 Leisingera sp. F5
GCTTGCCTGCATCCCGCGCGGGCGGGAGCCACCCCCTGTGGCAAAGCGCCAAAGCCCGTAAAACAGGGCCAATCCGCCAGTTTTCCGCCCCAAGCCGCATTGCGCCAAGTCCCAGTTTCCCTATAGTGCGCGCTCCACAAGCCGCGACAGGAGCCAACAAGCCATGGCCGACATCAAAGTAGGCATTATCATGGGCAGCCAATCCGACTGGCCCACCATGAAAGAAGCCGCCAATATCCTGGATGATCTGGGCATCGAGTACGAGGCCAAGATCGTCTCGGCCCACCGCACCCCGGACCGGCTGTGGAGCTACGGCAAATCCGCCGCGGACCGCGGCTTGCAAGTGATCATCGCAGGTGCGGGCGGTGCTGCCCACCTGCCCGGCATGGTCGCCTCCAAAACCCGGGTGCCCGTTGTCGGCGTGCCGGTCCAGACCCGGGCGCTGTCCGGCGTCGACTCGCTTTATTCCATCGTGCAGATGCCCAAGGGCTTCCCGGTCGCGACCATGGCGATCGGTTCCGCAGGGGCCGCCAACGCAGGCCTGATGGCCGCGGGCATCCTGGCCCTGCAGGACGCGGACCTCGCCCAGCGCCTGGATGACTGGCGCGAGGCGCTCTCCGCCTCGATCCCGGAGGAGCCCTCCGATGACTGACGTGCCCGCACAGGTATTACAGCCCGGTTCCACCATCGGCATCCTCGGCGGCGGCCAGCTCGGCCGGATGCTCTCGGTTGCGGCCTCCCGCCTCGGCTTCAAGACTCATATCTTTGAACCCGGTGCCAACCCGCCCGCAGGCCATGTGGCCAACCGCGTGACCACCGCAGGCTACGAGGACGCCGAAGCGCTCGCCGCCTTTGCGGCTGCCGTCGATGTGATCACCTATGAGTTCGAAAACATCCCGACCTCGGCCCTCGACCTGCTGGAAGCGCAAAAACCGATCCGCCCGGGCCGTGAAGCCCTGCGGATCAGCCAGGACCGTCTGACGGAAAAGACGTTCCTGCAGGACCTTGGCCTCAAGACCGCGCCGTTTGCCGACATCACCGATCAGGCCAGCCTCGACGCCGCCCTGTCTGCAATCGGCGCGCCATCGATCCTGAAAACCCGCCGCTTCGGTTATGACGGCAAGGGCCAGGCCCGCATCAAGGCGGCTGAGGACGCGGGCGATGCGCTCGCCGCCATGGCAGGCGCGCCCTCGATCCTCGAAGGTTTTGTGAATTTCAGCCATGAGGTCTCGGTCATTGCCGCCCGCGGCGTGACCGGCGAGATCGCCTGTTTCGACCCCGGCGAAAACGTCCACCGCGACGGCATCCTGCACACCACCACCGTGCCCGCGCGGCTCAGAACCAGCCAGTGCATGGACGCGGTGCTGATGGCGGGCAAGATCCTGAACGCGCTGGAATACGTTGGTGTCCTTGGCGTCGAGCTGTTTGTCACCCCCGAAGACCTGATCGTCAACGAGATCGCCCCGCGCGTGCACAACTCCGGCCACTGGACCCAGAACGGCTGCACGGTGGATCAGTTCGAACAGCACATCCGCGCGGTTGCGGGCTGGCCGCTTGGCGATGGCCAGCGCCATTCCGATGTGGTGATGGAGAACCTGATCGGCGCCGACGTGGACCGCATGCCCGACCTGGCGAAAGAAGCGGATTGCGCCATCCATCTCTATGGCAAGGCCGACGCCAAGCCGGGCCGCAAGATGGGCCATGTGAACCGGGTGGTGAAACCGCAGAGCTAAAAACGGGGGCGCTGCCCCCGCCGCGGCGCTGCCACGGCTCCCCCGAGGTATTTAAGATCAGAAAGAAGCAGCAAGCGGCCTCAGGCGAGGGCGTTTTTGATGATCTGTGCGTTCATCCAGTGCACATCCGTCTGCACGTGGCCGGCACGGACGTATTTCGCCAGCAGGCGGCTCATGTCCGCTTCGGCAAAGCCGCAGGCTGCGCGGATCACAAGCCCCTCCTGAGTTTCAAGGTCCAGCCTGGCAATGGTCTGATCAATCAGCTGAGGCGAAACCTTGCCGCGGTACAGCACCGGCACGCTGGAAATGCCAAGCTCCGCAAACCTTTCAAGGGTTTGGTCCCAGGACTGGACCATCCCGTCCAGGATCCACGCAAACCCCAGGAAATACGAGGGCAACGCCGCATAGGCGATGGCATGGCGGGCATAGAGATATTCGCCCACAATCCGCTATCCCTCCGCCAGCGCCAGGGAAATCCCCGCGGCAAACGCCTTCATCCAGTCCCGCGACCGGTGATAGCGCGCATCCGGGCTGCGCGGATGGCAGCCGCCTGCATGAATGGTGGTGTTTTCCCATCCATCTTTTCGGTGATCACCACCTCAGGCTCAGCCATCAAGGCCGAAATATCCTGCATGATCTTATCGTCGCTGGTGGCCCCGGGCGATCACTGCAAGTGAAACGTGCGGCCGTATTTCCGAAGCATATCTTCCGCTTTGCAAACATCTGAAATCAATTGCCCGCCAGTCTAACCAGCCCTGCCCCAAGCAGCAAGGCGCCAGGTGAAACCGGCGCCGCCGGTTTCACGCGCCGCAAAGAGGGCCTTCCGGCCTGATGCGCGGCGCTCCCCTTCAAGCCAGGAAGCGGGCCGCGACATCCCCTGACAAATAGCTGACACACCCGCCCGACAGGGTTGCCGCCACCCGCTGCGTTTGCTTCTCCAGCACCACAATGTCAGCCCTCTTGCCCGCCTCCAGCTGCCCGCGGTCCTGGAGCCCCAGCACCTGCGCAGGCCCCTCAGAGACCAGCCGCCAGGCGCCCGCCAGATCCAGCAGGCCGGAGCGTTCCAGCATCAGCGCCGCCCGGCGCGGGCTGGGGTAATGGTAATCCGAGGCCAGCGCATCGCAGAGTCCCATGGCAATCAGCTCCACCGCCGAGGCATTGCCCTTGTGCGAGCCGCCGCGCACCACATTGG
>NZ_LUKH01000316.1:0-2920 GCF_001593695.1 Leisingera sp. F5
TGGAAGCAGAACGCGGCTATCATCTTGAATTGTGGGAGCCTTCGGCGATGCCAAAGGCGCCTGTCATGGTGGCAGCGGCCAAATGCGTGGTGACCCCGATGGAGGGACGGATCCGGATAGCGGGCATTGTGGAATTCGGCGGGCTGGAGGCCGGGCCGTCGAAAGGCCCGCTGGAATTGCTGCGCAAAAACGCGCGCCGCATCCTGCCCGGTGTCACCTGGAAACACGAGGAGGAATGGCTGGGCTTCCGGCCTGCGCCAGCGGATTCGATCCCGGTGATCGGCGAAGTGCCGGGGCTGTCCGGTGCCTATGTCGGCTTTGGCCACCACCATATCGGCCTGACCGGCGGGCCGAAGACCGGCCGCCTGCTGGCGCAGATGATTTCGGGCCGCACCCCGAACATGGAAATGAGCGCCTATGACCCGGCGCGCTATGCGATTTGAGACCAACCAGTGCCCCCAAAGGGGCCGAGACCAAAACAGGGAGAAGACAATGAAGAAACTGACCAAACTGCTGGCCGCCACCGCGCTGACCGCGGCTGCCGCCCTGCCCGCCGCTGCGGAAACCTGGGACATGCCGATGGCCTATTCGGCTTCCAACTTCCACTCGGCCACCGGGGCGGAGTTTGCCGAGTGCGTGACCACCGGCACCGGCGGCGAAGTGGAGATCAAAACCCACCCGTCGGGTTCGCTGTTCAAAGGCGCCGACATCAAGCGCGCGGTGCAGACAGGCCAGGCCCCCATTGGCGAGCGGCTGCTGTCCGGCCATCAGAACGAAAACGCGCTGTTCGGCTTTGACTCGATCCCGTTCCTGGCGACCTCGTTCGATGACAGCGACAAGCTGTGGAAGGCCGCCAAGCCGGCGCTCGAGAAACTGCTGGCCGAGCAGAACCTGACTCTGCTTTATGCCGTGCCGTGGCCGCCGCAGGGGCTGTATTTCAAGAACGAAGTAAATTCGGTCGCCGAGATGAAGGGCATCAAGTTCCGCTCATACAACAACGCCACTTCACGGCTGGCCGAGCTGACCGGCATGCTGCCGGTGACGATTGAGGCGGCTGAAATCAGCCAGGCCTTTGCCACCGGCGTTGCGGACTCGATGGTGTCTTCCGGCTCCACCGGCTATGACCGCAAGGTCTGGGAAAGCCTGAACTATTTCTACGAAGTGGACGCCTGGCTGCCGCGCAACTATGTGTTTGTGAACACCGAAATCTGGAACGGCACCTCCGAGGCCAGTCAGAACGTGATCCAGGGCTGCGCCAAACTGGCGGAATACGCGGGCAACTGGCGCGCCAAGGAATACACCGGTTTCACCTTGCAAGGCCTGCGTGACGGCGGCATGACCGTCGGCCCGGCATCCGAGCAGATGACCGCCGAGCTGAAGGACATCGGCGTCACCATGACCAGTGAATGGCTGGAAGCGGCGGGCGACGAAGGCAAGGCCATCGTCGACGCATTCCAGGCCGCGCAGTAAGTGGAGCAATGGCGGTGCCGGAAACGGCGCCGCCCCTGCAAAGCACAATGGATTTTTCTTCCTTCAAAGACGCAGAACGCACAGGTTGGAATGCGCGGGCTGGTTTATATGAGAGCCACACCGCCCTGGCCACTTTGCAAATCGCTCCGGCGATGCTGGACGCCTTGCGCCTGCGGCCCGGAATGCGGCTGCTGGATGTTGCCTGCGGCACCGGCAATGTTGCTGCGGCAACCTCGGCGCTTGGCTGCCGGGCATGCGGCATAGACTTTGCGCCCGCAATGATTGCACAGGCAAAGGCCCGTTTTCCGGGTACGGGGTTTTATGAAGGTGACGCTGAGGCTCTGCCCTTTGAAGACGCAAGCTTTGAAGCCGTCAGCAACAACATGGGCCTTTTTCATGTCACCGATACAGCCCGAGCCATGTCCGAAGCCTGCAGAGTACCTGTATCTGGCGGGAGGTTTTCATTCAGCCAATGGGCTGCGCCCCGTGAATCGGACCTCTACCGGATTCTGTTTTCCATCATCGCCAAGACCGCTGACATGAGCCGCGCAGATCCGGCCCCGGATGCCTATGCGCTTTCGGACCCGGAGGCCGCGCAGGGCTTGATGTTTAACGCGGGCTTTGAAGCCATCGAGTTCCGGAGGCTGAACACAGTTCTGCTGGCAAACGGCCGGGATTTCTTTGACTTTTTCCTGAGCTTTGGCGTCCGGGTGCCACTGATCGTGCAAGCGCAGGATCCGGACGTGCAGGATCAACTGCAACAGGAAATCAACGCCGCCATGCAGCCCTACCGGACAACCCAAGGCTATGAGGTGCCGATGCCAAGCCTGCTATTCACAGGACAAAAACCATGCTGATGCTGAGACGCGCCCTGGACGGGCTGTACCTTGCAGCGGGGGTGCTGGCCGCCCTCTGCCTGATTGCCATTCTGGGGTTGATCGTGGTCCAGATGCTGGCCCGCTGGACCGGAGAGGTCTTCCCCGGCGCGCCGGATTTTGCGGGCTATGCGATGGCGGCGGCCTCGTTCCTGGCCTTTGCAAATGCGCTGAACCGGGGCAGCCATATCCGGGTGTCGATCCTGTTGAACGCTGTGCCTGACCGCTTCCGCAGGGTACTGGAAATCTGGTGTTTCGGCATCGGCACTGCGGTGATGTGGTACTTCTGTTATTACGCCTACCGCTTTGTCTACTGGAGCTGGAAGTTCAACGACGTAAGCCAGGGCCAGGACCGCACGCCGCTGTGGATACCGCAAAGCGCCATGCTGTTTGGTGCCGTCGTCCTGGCCATCGCCCTCACCGACCACCTGATCCATGTGATTTTCCGCGGCGACCACCGCATCACCCGGGATCTGGAAGACCAGAGCCACGCGGAGTAAGCCCCATGGAAAATATCTCAGTCATCATTTTGTTTCTCTTCGTGCTGTTCACCCTTCTGGGCAGCGGCGTCTGGG
>NZ_LUKH01000317.1:0-2917 GCF_001593695.1 Leisingera sp. F5
TTCCACCTGATCCGCCGTGCAGGCCATATCCCTTGCGTCGAGCAGCCTGAGGAATACGCTGAGCGCCTGACCGCTTTCCTGCAGGAGACCGGGCACATTGGCTGAGATTCTTCTGATCCATGGATCCTGCCATGGCGCCTGGTGCTGGCGCGATGTGATCCCGGCGCTGGAAGCCCGCGGCCACAGCGCCCGTGCGATCACCCTGCCCGGCCATGGCGACGGCCGGGATCCGGCAAGCGTCACTTTGGCAGAAACGGCTGAAGCCATCGCATCGGCCTCCACTCCGGACACCCTCGTGCTGGGGCATTCCTGGGGCGGTTTTCCCATTTCCACCGCGGCTGAGGCCGCCCCGGAAAACCTGCGCGGATTGATCTATCTCTGCGCCTACATCCCTGTCAGCGGCAGCTCCCTGATCGATATGCGCAAGGCCGGACCGCGGCAAACGCTGTTCGGGGCAACCGCCAAGAACCCGGCCGGCACAGGCTACAGGTTCCTGTCCGATACCGCGCCGCACCTGTTCTATCACGATTGCCCGGCGGAGGCGGTGCGCTTTGCTCTGCAAAACCTCTGCCTGCAACCGATCCAGCCTCAGGACACGCCAGTCCAGCTGACTGAACGGTTCAAGAGCGTGCCCAAGACCTATATCCGCTGCTCTGGCGACCGGGTGATCCCTCCAGAATACCAGGCGCAAATGGCTGCGCAACTGCCGCCGCAGCGAGTCTATGACATGCAAACATCCCATTCGCCCTTCTTTGCGGACCCCGACGGGCTCGCCGATCTGATCGGGCACATCGCAAAGGACTTCTGATGGCAGGTTCCGTCTTTGACAGCCAGGTGTACGGTGATCTCTTTGGCAGCGGCGATGCCGGCCGCCTGTTCTCCGACAGCGCCGAGGTGCGTGCCATGCTGCTGGTGGAAGGCGCGCTGGCCAAGGCGCAGGGCGCGGCCGGGGTTATCCCGCAGGAGAGCGCCGCTGCAATCAGCCGGGCCGTGGTTGAAATCGCCGTCGATCCCGGTGTTTTGAAGCGGCCCACAGGGCAGAACGGCGTGCCGGTGCCAGGGCTGGTAGCGGCCTTCCGGGAAGAAATGAAAGCGCCAGAGCACGCGCAGTACGTGCATTGGGGCGCCACCTCGCAAGACATCATGGACAGCGCGCTGATGCTGCGGCTGCGCCAAGTGCTGGCGTTGGTGGAAAAGGATTTGACCGCAAGTGTGAAAGCCCTTGGCGTATTGTCCAAAACACATGCGGAGCTGCCCATGGCCGCCCGCACATATGGCCAGCACGCTACCCCTACCAGTTTCGGCGCGGTTGCGGCGGGCTGGGGCGCCCCGCTTCTGGGGCTGCTGGAGGAACTGCCCGGCCTGCGCCGGAGCTGCCTGCTGGTGTCTCTGTCGGGAGCTGCGGGAACCTCATCTGCCTTGGGGCCGCAAGGGGCGGAAGTGCGCGCAGCCGTGGCCAAGGGGCTAGCGCTAAGCGATCCCGGGTGCAGCTGGCATACTGACCGCACACCGGTCTTGCAGATTGCGAACTGGCTGGTGCGGGTGAACCTCTCCCTTGGCAAGCTCGGCGATGACTGCATCGCACTGGTGCAAAGCGGTATCGGGGAGGTTTATCTGGGCGGTGCAGGCGCCTCCTCGACCATGCCGCAGAAGCAGAACCCGGTGGCACCTTCGGTGCTGGTGGCGTTGGCACGGCAGGGCAGCGGTTTGCTTTCCGTCCTGCAGGGCGCCTCGATGCAGCGGCATCAGCGCGACGGAGCTGCCTGGTTCACCGAATGGATGTGTCTGCCTCAGATTGTACTGGGTGCAGCCAGTGCGGCAATGGCCAGCAAGGCGCTTTGCGCCGGTCTCGCACCCAATGCTGCGGCCATGGCATCCTCACTGTCGGACGGGCTGGGCATGATCCACGCCGAGGCGCTGAGTTTCGCCCTGGCTGCAGAAATGCCGCGGCCCGATGCGCAGGATGCAGTCAAGATGCTGTGCCAGGAAGCCCAATCGACACAAACTTCGCTGCAGGAGTTGGTTGCGCGGGACCATCCCGGTCTGGACGCAGCGACCCTGTTTGATCCGGCGCGGCAAATGGGCCGGGCGCCGTGGGACGCCTTGCAATTTGCCAGGAAGGCGGAAGAACTGGGCGGCGAATAGAAACCGCTAAGGAAAGCAGGATTGCCCGCTCTGTCAGCAGAAAACGACGATGATGGCGGGACAAAGAGCCGTAACCGCCAGGCTCTTGTCTTTGTCCTGGCGACTGTGATGATTGATGCCATGGGCATTGGGCTGATTATGCCGGTGATGCCCGGCCTGATCACCGAGGTACAGGGCGGCTCGCTGGCGCAGGCGGCGGTTTGGGGGGGCGTGCTCAGCACCGTTTTTGCGGTGATGCAATTCCTGTTCAGCCCGATCCTCGGGAGCCTGTCCGACGCGGTCGGACGCAGGCCCGTGCTGCTGGTCTCGTTGTTTGTGATGGCGCTGGATTACCTGATCATGGCTCTTGCCGGCACCATGTGGCTGCTGCTTTTGGGCCGCGTCCTGGGCGGTATCACCGCCGCAACCCATTCAACGGCAGGGGCGTACATCGCTGACATCTCACCAGCGGAAAAGAAGGCCGCCAATTTCGGCCTGCTGGGTGCTGCCTTTGGTGCCGGATTTGTACTTGGTCCGCTGACAGGCGGGCTGCTGGGCGAACTGGGCACCCGGGCGCCATTCTATGCCGCTGCGGTTCTGGTGCTGGCGAATTTCGCGCTCGGCTGGTTTGTGATGGGCGAAACGGTTCAGGACAAGAACCGCCGCCCCTTTGAATGGCGCCGCGCCAACCCGTTCGGCGCCTTTCGTGCGGTCGCGCGCATTCCAGGCATCAAACCGCTGTTGTGGGTCTATTTCCTCTATTCTGTTGCGATCTATGTCTACCCTGCAATCT
>NZ_LUKH01000318.1:0-2915 GCF_001593695.1 Leisingera sp. F5
CTGGGCCGGTTTTACAGGAGACAGGCGCGTGAGCTTTACACCCTATGTGTTGGGCACCGGTATCAGCGGGTGGACCTTCCTGCAGCGGACCCGCGACCAGCAGCAGGAAATTTATGAGAAGTCGCCGGTCATCGACCGGGCGCTGCAGGACTTCAACCAAAAAATCACCGGCATTCAGACGTCGGACCAGTTGCTGGATGACTACAATTTGCTGACCGTTACCCTGGGCGCCTTTGGCCTGGACGAGGATATCGGCAACAGGGCGTTCATCAAAAAGGTGCTTGAGTCCGATGTCAGCGACTCGGAATCCTTTGTGAGCCGGCTTAACGACGTCCGGTATCAGGCGCTGGCGGAAACCTTTGGCTTCAACAGTCCGGATGGTCCAACGCTTCCCACCGCCAAGGCGGGCGCTGAATTTGCCAGTGTCGCCTCGCCGGATGATTTGCTGGCAAACGGCACCCTGCTGCGCAAGGCGCTCGGCAATGTTGGCCTTGAAGGCCTCGAAAATAACCAGTTCTTTCTGCAGAAAGTTCTGGAATCAGATTTGGAAGACCCGGACTCCTTTGTAAACAAGCTGAGCAATCCCAAATATACTGAGTTTGCCCAGCAATTCAGCTTCAATACGCCGCCGGTGTATGACAACAGCATTCAGGCGCTGGTCGGGGAATTCAATGAACATACAGATGGCCTGGCAAGCGCGGATGAGCTGCTGGAGGATGAAAATCTTTTGCAAGCTGTCATCGAAACCTTCGGTCTGGAAAACTCCAACCCCGTTTTCCTGCGCCGGGTTCTGAATTCGGATACCACCGATCCGGATTCCTTTGTGAACCAGCTGGAGGACACTAGGTATCTTGCGGTCTCAGAGGCCTTTGGATTCGGCTGGCCGGATATCAATGAAATGACCGATCCGGATGAGCTGTTGTCTAACCCGGAGGTTCTGGAGCATGCACTGGACACATTCGGCCTTTTTGGCAGGGACGAGGCCGAGCTGCGGCAGATTTTGGAATCCGATCTGTCAGACCCGAACTCCTATGTGAACCAGCCGGAAAATGCTGCTTACTTTGACTTTGCTGATGCGTTCCAGAACGGCTGGCCGGATCATGTGAGCAAGATGCAGGTGTTTTCTGATGACATCACGGACAAGCTGGGCACCTTCTCCGATCCAAGGCAGCTGGTCTTTGATATAAGCTTGTTTAATGCGACGCTGGATATCTTTGGCCAGAGCAAGCGGAGCCTGGATTTTGACACCGTGATCCGCGCCTTTGAATCTGACCTGTCGTCCAGCACGTCATATGCAAACTTGCATTACGACACCGGCCTGAAGGCCATGGCTCATGCCTTTTCCTTCAATGGGGGGGAAACTGACCGGGAGTATCCCGAAGGCTTTGCCGAGCAACTTTCCGAGCTCTACACCACCCGCCAGTTTGAAATTGAGATCGGTGAGAGCGATCAGAACATGCGCTTGGCGCTGGCCTTTGAGCGCGAGCTGCAAACCGTTGCTGATGCAGGCGGCAGCGAAAACGCCCATTGGTACGGCATTATCGGTTCGCCGCCGCTGAAAACGATTTTTGAAAGCGCGCTGGCGCTGCCATCAAGTTTTGGCCAGCTGGATGTGGACAGGCAGGTGGAGGAAATGAAGGAGCGCTCGTTTGCTGCATTTGGGACCACCCATCCTGCAGATTTTCTCGAAGCCGGAAAACTGGATGAATTCCGCAACAGGTTCCTGATGCTGGCAGATCTCAACGCGCCTTTCAACAGCGGGATCAGCGATCCGATTCTGTCGCTCTTCTGACCTGTTGGGTGCGCTTTGGCCTGTGGAGCGGCAATTGTTTCGCCCGGCTCAGAAAACCGACGCCATAGCGTCACTCGCATGGTGATGCCGGTCACCCTGCTGCAGCCGGGATAAGCGCCTTCTGCGGTCTTGATAAATCCCAGTCGGTCGAACCTGCGGTGGTTTTCCACAAGTTCGACCCTCGTCTGCAACTCAAGCGCCGGCAGGCCAAGATCCCTGGCGCGCTCTGCCGCCAGGTCCACCCTCTGCCTTGCCTGGCCCGATCCGCGTTGGGCCGGATCGACTGCCAGTTTGCCCAGATACAGGCAGTCCGCCCTTGATATCAGGAATATGCAAGCCGCAGGCAGGCTGCCGACGGCCCGAATCTTGCTGCCGGCCAGATAGCGATCCTTCATTCGATCCACCGTCAGCCGGTGCATGGAAGACGGCGGATCAATGCGCCCGTCGAAATAGGCAAAGCTGCGCCTGATCAGGGGTGGCACGCCGCGGATCGTCAGCATTGACCCGGCGGGGCTGTTTCACAGCTGGGCCACTCAGCGGGCGGGCCGGAAACACTCCCGGCTGGCCAATGGCAGAAGGCAAGCGGTGCAGACGGCATGAGAAGCCGCAGAGAGGGAATGGCACGGCATGCCGCTTTCTCCTGCAGATACTGGCCTTTGCCTCCTTGGACGGTTCTCATTGCTTCGCTGCATCCCGCTTCTGGCTGGTGTCCAGAGTACCGCAATGCTCCGGTCAGGAAGACTGCCGGCTGGTGGAACAATACCGCCGCACCGGGCGCATTTGCGCCCGGCCACGCCCAACTGAGACTGTCAATCTGCGATTGACTGGAAACAGGCGGGAGAGCCGCCGCCGGGACAGATGCTCAACCCAGCGCGCGCCAGCCGATGTCGCGGCGGAAAAACCCCAGTGGCCAATCAATCCCGTCAACCATCGCATAGGCGCGGTCGCGTGCCTCCTTCAGGGTCTCACCGCGGGCGGTCACGTTCAAAACCCGGCCGCCGGCTGCCAGCACCTTGCCGTTTTCAGCCTTGGTACCGGCGTGAAAGACCATGTTGCTGCTGTCCTCGGGCAGGGCCTTCAGCCCCTTGATTTCCGACCCTTTTTGGTAAGACCCGGGATAGCC
>NZ_LUKH01000319.1:0-2908 GCF_001593695.1 Leisingera sp. F5
CTTCAGGTCTTTCCAGGAGTCGTCCGCCCACCGCCAGTCCCCCGGATGGCCCCCGAAAAACCGGCCGCCCTCAATCTGGCACAGGCCGCATCAACGGCAATGACAAACACATAATCCTGAGGATGGGCGCCCAAGGCGCGCGGGGGCAAAGCCCCCTTGCGTCACTTCGGCATCAAGGCCCAGTAATCGAGATCCAGCAGCACGTCCGGCAGGTATTTGCCATCCTCGCCCTTCAGTTCAAACGGCACGCCGCCCTTGGTCGCCACCAGCCGCAGCCGGATTGCGCCGACGCCAGGCGCGCTTGTGTCGGCCTTGTCCAGCACCTCGGACCAAGCCCGCACGGTCAGACCCGACAGGCACGGATTGGCATGCGCGCCGCCGTTCAGACCCGCAATCATCTGCGCATTGGCAAGCCCGTTGAACGACAGCGCGCGCGCCATTGAAATCACATGACCGCCATAGATCAGCCGGGTGCCATCGGGACGGGCAGTATTGTCGAAATGCACCTTGGCGGTGTTCTGCCACAGGCGGGTCGCCATCATATGTTCGGCTTCCTCGATGGTGACGCCATCCACATGGTCGATGGTCTCGCCCACCGCGTAGTCGCCCCAGCGGTGCGGCTCGCCGGCCAGGGTGAAATCGTAGTTGCTGAAGTCCAGCCCGGCCGGGATCACCAGCTGGTCCGCCGGGATCACCTTGTTCAATTCCGGGATCACCGTTTCCGGCGCCGGCGCATCCGGATCGCCTTTGCGCACCATCACCCAGCGCACATACTCCATCACGCAGTCATCGCGCTGGTTCAACCCGCGGGTGCGCACATAGACCACACCGGATTTGCCATTGGAGTTCTGCTTGAGGCCGATCACTTCGGATTCCGAGCGCAAGGTGTCGCCAGGATAGACCGGCAGCAGCCAGCGTCCCTCGGCATAGCCAAGGTTCGCCAGCGCATTCAGTGAAATGTCCGGCACCGTCTTGCCGAACACCACATGGAAGGCCGCCAGATCATCCAGCGGCGCCGACGGCAGACCAGAGGCCCGGGCAAATTCATCCGAAGAATACAGCGCATGGCGCGCCGGATAAAGCGCATGATACAGCGCCCGCTCGCCGCCCGACACCGTGCGCGGCACCGCATGGCGGATCACCTCGCCAACGGTATAGTCTTCGAAAAAGCGTCCCGGATTGGTTTTGGCCGGACTGGTCTTGGCCATCAGTGTTCTCCCAGTTTGGTCTCAGGGGTGTAGGTCCCATCCGCCTCTTTCACCACCGCCTGGCCGCAGCGCATGATCCCCTTTACGGGATCAAAGGTCTGGGTCGGGCTGCCATGCAGCTCCCAGCCCTTGTTCAGCGCTTGCGTGACCTTATGGCAAAAGGCAGAGGTGTCGTCCTCGGACAAAAATCGGTAAAGTTTCATAGCATCCTACCCAGCAAAGCCCCTATCCCGGAAAGGGCGAAGGCCCGACCATTGCGTGGACGTAGCCGATCACCCCCATCAGAACAATCGAAGCGGCAAAGAACATCCCGTCCTTGGCGATGGAGCCCTTGGGGCCCGGCTGCCAGTCCGGTTCGGACCGGTTGATCACGATCACCTCAGCCACTGCCCAGGCCAGCAAACCGCCGAACAGGATGATCGACGCCAGGTCGCCATTGACCAGCAGATGCGCCGCGGCCCAGAGCTTAAAGCCCGCCAGCATCGGGTGGCGCATGCCGTTCAGCAGCGCGCCTTTCTTTGGCGCCGGGCTCATCATCCAGATGGCGATCAGCACCAGCAGGTTGTTGATATGCACCATAAAGGACGGCGGCGCCCAGACGTGGATGAATTCCATGCTGCGGTAGCCCAGTACCATCAGCACCACGCCGGCAACCAGCACCAAAGCCACCATACCGCGGCCGCCATTGCCCATGGACGCGCGCGCCTCCGGTGCCAGCCGTTTGAACAGGTGGCCGCCCCACCACAACAGGATGCCTAGGATCAATAGCGCCATATCAGTCTCCCTCTGCTGCTGACTGGGTCAACAGCTAGGCTGAAAGCGCGGCGATTGCATCCGCTTTTGCCAGGATTTCACGCGCCGTCACCACATGCAGGTTCTCGACTATCCTGCCGTCGACCACGGCTACACCCTGGCCTGCGGCCTGCGCCTCATCAAAAGCGGCGATCTGGCGGCGGGCAGTCTCAGCCTCGCGCTCTGTCGGTGCAAAGGCGGCATTGGCCGTCTCCACCTGCGCCGGGTGGATCAGAGTCTTGCCGTCAAAGCCCATGTCGCGGCCTTGGGCACATTCCGCCGACAGTCCCTCGACATCCTTGAAAGCGTTATAAACACCATCGACGATCACCAGCCCCTCGGCCTTGGCGGCCAGCAGGCACAGGCCCAGCCCCGCCATCATCGGCAGCCGGTCGGGGCGGAAACGGGTCTGCAATTCCTTGGCCAGATCATTGGTGCCCATCACCATGCCCTGCAGCTTGGGGTGCGCCGCGATGGTGGCGGCATTCAGCATGCCGCGCGGGGTTTCCATCATCGCCCACAGCGGAATATCCCCGGTGATCTCCGCCAGCGCATCCAGATCCGCCGGCGCATTCACCTTGGGCAGCAGAATCGCGTCGCAATCCATCTGTGCCGCCGCTTTCGCATCCTCACGCCCCCACGGCGTATCCAGCCCGTTGATCCGCACGATCTTCATCCGGGCGCCATAGCCGCCCGTCTCCAGCGCCTGGGTCAAGGTCGCGCGGGCATTGGGTTTTTCGTCCACCGACACCGCGTCTTCCAGATCAAAGATCACCGCGTCCACCGGCAGGGTTTTGGCCTTCTCCAGCGCGCGTGCGTTGGAGCCGGGAATATACAAAACCGAACGGTAAGGGCGCGCACGCGGGTCCATAGAGCCTCTCCAAAAGTTATTTTGTTGCGTAAAGCGG
>NZ_LUKH01000320.1:0-2899 GCF_001593695.1 Leisingera sp. F5
CCAGACCCCCGACCCGCAGGTGCAGGTGCGCCGTCTGGCCGGTGACGGCGCCACTGTCAGCCTGACGGGCGCCGTGGGCGGCCAGGGTGTCTATCCGATCGAACGCCCGACCCGCACCCTGTCGTCCATGCTGGCCCAGGCCGGCGGCGTGACAATCCAGCCGGAAATTGCCCAGGTCACCGTGATCCGCGGCCAGGAAAAGGGCAAGATCTGGTTCCAGGACCTGTTTGACCATCCGGAGCTGGATGTAGCCCTGCGCGGCGGCGACCGTATTCTTGTCGAGGAAGACACCCGCTCGTTCACTGCCCTGGGTGCAACCTCAGCCCAGGCGCGGGTGCCGTTTGAAAGTCAGGACCTGTCAGCGCTGGAAGCGATTGCCCAGGTGGGCGGATTGATTTCCACCGCCTCCGACCCGACCGGCGTCTTTGTGCTGCGCAACGAGCCTGCCGAGATTGCCAATCAGGTGCTGGGCCGCGATGATCTGATCGGCGCGCAGCGTTTGGTCTATGTGCTGAACCTGACCCAGCCGAACGGGTTGTTTGTTGCCCGCGACTTCGTGATCCGCGACGATGATACGCTGTATGTCACCGAGGCGCCGTATACCCAGTGGACCAAAACCATCTCGCTGCTTGTGACCCCGGTCGGATCGCTGTCCAGCGTCTCCACCGCGCTTGACGGCTGACACACCATGCGCCTGACCCCAGGCCGGAACAAAGCCGGGAGCCCAGCCTCCCGGCTTTTTGTTTACAACGGTGGTTTTCTGACCCAGCGCCAGGTGCGGCGGATCCTGCAGCTATCCGGCTATGATATCCGGCTGGGCCTGCCGCAGAGCAACGATCTGGTTGGCATCTGGGGCGCCTCGCCCACGGCGCACCGGGGTCTTGCCGTCGCAGAACGGAGTGGCTGCGGATTGTTGCGGGCTGAGGATGCCTTTCTGCGCTCGGTTCACCCTGGCCGCGCAGGCGAACCGCCCATAGGGCTGCTGCTGGACCGGTCCGGCGTGCATTTTGATGCTGCCACGCCTTCGGATCTTGAGGCGCTGCTGGCCAGCCACCCGCTGGATGACGCGCATCTGATGCGCCGGGCACGGGATGCGATTGCTCGTCTCAAAGCCGCGCATCTCAGCAAATACAACGCCTTTGATGCTGCGGCTGCGGTGCCGGATCCGGGTTATGTGCTGGTCGTGGATCAGGCGCGAGATGATGCCTCTGTCACCGCGTCGCGCGCGGACCGGGCGCGGTTTCTGGAAATGCTCGCCTTTGCCCAGGAGGAACACCCCGGCGCGCGGGTGCTGATCAAGACACATCCAGAGACGCTGCGCGGTTACCGGGCGGGGTATTATGATGCGCAGGACGCACAGGGGCGGGTTGAGCTGTTCACCGGCAGCCTGTCGCCCTGGGCACTGCTGGAAGGCGCCGTGGGCGTCTATACCGTCTCTTCGCAACTGGGGTTTGAGGCCATTTTGGCAGGCCACAAGCCGCGGGTCTTCGGGCAGCCGTTTTACGCGGGCTGGGGGCTGAGCATTGACGACGCTCCGCCTGCGCGCAGGCAGCGGCGGCTGACGCGGGCACAGCTGTTTGCGGCATCGATGATCCTCTATCCGAAGTGGTACGATCCGTTCCGGGATGAATTATGCGAGCTGGAAACGGTGCTGGACAACATGGAGGCGCGGGTGCGGGCCTGGCGGGACGACCTTCGCGGCTGGGCAGCATCAGGCATGCGGATGTGGAAGCGCAAGCCGCTGCAGACATTTTTTGGCGCCGAAAAGCGGGTCCTGTTCACTGAGGATCCGGCCAAGGCGCAGGCAAGCGGGCGCATGCGGATGGTCTGGGCCAGCAACGCGAATGCGGCGCATGATGGCGCTGTGCGGGTCGAGGACGGCTTTCTGCGGTCCCGCGGGCTGGGGGCGGAACTGGTGCCGCCGCTGTCGCTGGTGACCGACCGCCAGGGGATCTACTACGACCCGCGCCAGCCGTCGGATCTGGACACGCTGATTGCCCGCCGGGTTGAGATGACCCAGGCAGAGGAGCTGCGGGCCGAGCATCTGGTGCGGTCTCTGGTCCAGGACGGCGTGTCGAAATACAATCTTGGCGGCACCGCCCCTGCCCTACCCGAGGGCCATCGGATCCTGGTACCGGGCCAGGTGGAGGATGACGCCTCGATCCTTTGCGGAGCCGGAGAGGTGAGGACCAATCTGGCTCTGCTGCAGGCCGCACGGAAGGCCAATCCGGAGGCCGTGATTATCTATAAGCCCCATCCGGATGTGGAGGCGGGCTTGCGCAAAGGCCAGGTTGCGGCAGAGGGGCTGGCGGATGCGGTTGCCTCCCATGCGGACCCCATGGCCCTACTGGCTAAAGTGCAAGAGGTCTGGACGATGACCTCTCTTCTGGGGTTCGAAGCCCTGTTGCGCAAGGTGCCGGTAACCACGCTGGGAACACCGTTTTATGCAGGCTGGGGCCTGACTGCCGATCTGGCTCCGGCGCCGCCGTGGCGGCAAGCCCGCGTCACGCTCCTGGGCCTCGCCCATGCGGCGCTGATCGACTACCCGCGCTACTTCGACCCGGTGACCGGCCAGCACTGCCCGGCGGAAGTGGCGGTGATGCGCCTGCGCAAAGGGCAGTTGCCGCACCCGGGGATCGGCAACCGTCTGCTCTCCAAACTGCAAGGCCTGTTCGCCACCTACGCCCATCTGTGGCGCTGAACGGCCCCCAAACGGAGCCGGGGAACTCCCAAGGGGAGAGAAGCATGAAACATGCTCCTGCGACGGGCGGGAGAGCCGGTTCTGCAAGGAAAAGGATAGTCAGCGCAGCGCGCGGGTCCAGCGGTGCAGGATGTCCTTGCCGAGGGGGCGGGTTTCAACCAGCTCAAACCGCGGCGCTTCCTCCAGCCGGCCGATGCC
>NZ_LUKH01000321.1:0-2887 GCF_001593695.1 Leisingera sp. F5
CCATCTTCTTTACCGAAGAGCTGAACCGGATCCTGATCATCCTGATCACCTTTGCCGGCATCAGCTATGCCGCGCGCAACGCCCGCCACATCCGGATGTCGGCGATCTATGACTTGCTGCCGCCGCACCAGCGCAAGGTGATGGTGGTAGTGATTTCCGTGGTCACCGCTGGATTTATGTTCTTGCTGTGCTTCTACGCGGTGAAATACATCGGTTCACAGGCCGCGCGCGGGCGGGTGCTGCCGGCGCTGCAAATCCCGGTCTGGGTCATCTTGGTCTGGGTGCCAGCCGGCTTCTTCATGACCGGTGTTCAGTATCTGCTGACCGCCGTGCGCAATCTGACGTCTCCTCGCATCTATCTCTCGACTCATGTGCAAGACGGGTACGAGGGCGCGGAAGAAGTTGAAACCTGAAGGGCGTTCCGATGGCTGCTACAATATTTCTGACCATGATCGTCCTGCTGCTGCTGGGCTTTCCGATGATGATCCCGCTGATTGCCGGCGCCTTCATCGGATTTCTGATGCTGTTCGGCGATCTGGCCCGGACCGAGACAATGGTACAGCAGATGATGGCCGGCATCCGGCCCGCCTCGCTGATTGCGGTGCCGATGTTCATCTTTGCCGCCGATATCATGACCCGCGGCCAGTCGGCCGGGCGGCTGATCAATGTGGTGATGGCCTATATCGGCCATATCCGCGGCGGGCTGGCGATTTCCACCGCAGCCGCCTGCACCATGTTCGGGGCGGTGTCCGGCTCGACTCAGGCGACCGTTGTGGCGATCGGTTCGCCGCTGCGCCCGCGGATGCTCCAGGCGGGCTACAAGGACAGCTTTGTGCTGGCGCTGATCGTGAATGCCAGCGACATCGCCTTTCTGATCCCGCCCTCCATCGGCATGATCATCTACGGGGTGGTCTCCAGCACCTCGATAGCCGAGCTGTTCATTGCGGGCATTGGTCCCGGCCTGCTGATCCTGCTGCTGTTTTCCATCTACGCCTATATCTACGCTGTGCGTAACAACGTGCCGACCGAACCAAAGGCCACCTGGCGCGAGCGACTGCGGACCATGCGGCAGGCGCTGTGGCCGATGGGGTTCCCGGTGATTATCATTGGCGGCATCTATGGCGGTGTGTTCAGCCCGACCGAGGCCGCGGCGGCCTGCGTTCTCTATGCGCTGATCCTGGAGGTCGCCGTGTTCCGCTCAATGTCGCTGGCGGATGTCTATGAAACCGCAAAATCCACCGGGCTGGTCACCGCCATCGTGTTCATTCTGGTGGGGGCAGGGGCTGCGTTTTCCTGGGTTATCTCATTCGCTCAGGTGCCGCAGCAGATCCTTGGTGCCATCGGGATTGCCGAGATGGGCGCCCTAGGGGTGCTGTTCGTGATCTCCATCGCGTTTTTCATCGGTTGTATGTTTGTCGATCCCATCGTGGTGATCCTGGTGCTGGTGCCGGTTTTTGCGCCGGTGGTGAAATCGGTTGGGCTGGATCCGGTGCTGGTCGGCACCATCATCACCCTGCAGGTTGCCATTGGCTCGGCCACGCCGCCCTTCGGCTGCGATATCTTCACCGCCATTGCCGTGTTCAAACGCCCCTATGCCGAGGTGGTGCGTGGCACGCCGCCGTTTATCCTAATGCTGCTGGCGGTGTCGGTGGCACTGATCTTCTTTCCGCAGATTGCGCTGTTCCTGCGCGATCTGGCCTTTGCAAAATAAGGAGCACTGGCGATGTTCACATCCATTCTGGTGCCCTTCGACGGCTCGCAAGGGGCAGAAGCCGCGCTGGCCAAGGCGGCGGAGCTGGCGCAACTGTGCGGTGCGCAGCTGACACTGCTGACGGTCTACCGCCACCATTCGCTGCTGGAGGCCTCGATGCATATGGTGCGCCCGGATCAGCCGGAGGACCTGGACGAGATCATGCGCAGCCACGCCAGGGAGGTGGCCGAGCGCGGCAAGGCGCTGGCGGCGGCGAGCGGCTCTCGAACACCCCGCGCCTTTGTTAAAGCGGGGCCGGTGGCGCGCACCATCACGGGGTTTGCCAGGGAGCACAGGCATGACCTGATCGCGATCGGCAGCCGCGGCCTTGGCTCGGTGGAAGGGGTGCTGCTGGGCAGTGTCTCTCACAAGGTAACGAGCCTGGCCGAAACCCCGGTTCTTGTTGTTTAGGAAAGCAAAAATGGCTCTTGATATCCAATCCGCGCCGTCGCGTGTTCCAGCCCGGCTGGATGACCGCCCGGTGAAAAAGCGGATCGCGCTGGTGGCGCTGGCGACCGACCACACGTCGGAACGCGACTTTGCCCGGATCTGCGATCCGGACCGGGTCGGCGTCTACACAAACCGCATCGAATTCGAAAATCCAACCACCAGGGAAACTTTGCTGAAAACCGGCCCGCGGCTGACCGAAGCAGCGGCGCAGATCCTGCCCGGCGAAACGGTGGATGTGGTGGCCTACGGCTGCACTGCGGCCTCCATCGTGCTGGGCAATGATGCCGTCGCGCGCAGCTTGAGCACCGCCAAGCCGGATACTCCCTGCGTCACCCCCAGCTCTGCAGCCTTCGATGCCTTTGCAGCACTGGAGGCCAGGCGGGTGTCGCTGCTGACCCCTTACAGCCCCGAAGTCACAGATGAGATGGCGCAATATTTCGCGGTACACGGCCCAGAGGTGGTCAATGCCGCCTGTTTCGGTCTGACAGATGATCGCCAAATGGCGCGGATTTCCGAGGACAGCATCATCGAGGCCGGGATCGCCGCCTGTGATTCATCAGCCGATGTGCTTTTCCTGTCCTGCACCGCCCTGCGGGCTGCTGTTTGCATTGAGCGGATTGAGGACCGGCTGGGCAAGCCGGTTGTCAGCTCAAACCAGGCGATGGTCTGGCGGTGCCTGCGCTTGGC
>NZ_LUKH01000322.1:0-2884 GCF_001593695.1 Leisingera sp. F5
CTACAAGCACGACACGCTCGCCAAGGGCCGATTCGCAGCGCATCTGGGCCTGCCGATGTACACTTCGGATCTGGTGCTGGAGGGCGGCGCCGTGGCGGTGGACGGGCAGGGCACACTGCTGATCACCGAGGAATGCCTGCTGCACAAGAACCGCAATCCGGGCTGGAGCAAGGCCCAGGTGGAGGCAGAACTGAAGGCCGGTCTGGGTGTGCAGAAGGTGATCTGGCTGCCCCGCGGCCTCACCCCGGATCCAATCACCGACGGGCATGTGGACGGCATGGCAGCCTTTGCCGCGCCGGGGGTGGTGCTGCTGCACACGACCGATGACCGCGCTGACCCGAATTACCGGATCACCCAGGACGCCAAACGCATCCTGCAACAGGAAACGGACGCCCGCGGGCGGCGCTTTGAGATTATTGAGATCCCGCTGACCAGCTATGACGTGGTTCACATGAACTTCTACGTCTGCAACGGCGCTGTCATCGTTCCCGTTTCCGGCCGGAAGGCAGAGGATGATCAACCGCTCGCCATCCTGCGCGAGGCATTTCCGGGGCGGCAGGTCGTGGGCGTGTCCGGCCGCATGATCGGCGGCGGCGGCGGCGGGGTGCATTGCATCACCCAGCAGGTGCCCGCGGTCTGAGTACAAAAAGAAGGGGCCAATTGCTTGGCCCCTTTTCAGTTGAGGGAGAGGGGTTTGTCGTACTTCACAAACGGCGTGAGCGTGGCAACCTGGTCGTAGAGCTTGCGTGCCGTGCAGTTGAACTCCTGTGTGTGCCAGTAGAGAAGAGAGGCACCTTCGGCCTCCGCACGCCGCGCCACTTCCTCGATCAAAGCCCGCCCGGCGCCGGCTCCACGCGCCTGCGGATCGACAAACAAGTCCTGCAGGTAGCAGGTATCTTCGACCGACCACATGTCGCGGTGCAGCAGATAATGTGCGATCCCGATGGCTTCGCCGTTCAGCTCCGCAATCAGGCCACGGTACTCCCGCGCATCCGCCGACAGCAGCCTGACAAAGCTGCTGTCATAGACGCGCGCCGGCAGCGCGGCCTTGTAAAAGGTGAGATAGCCGGTCCACAGCCGGTCCCAGCTTTCGCGGTCGCTTTGTTCAATTGCCCGGATCGTCAGAAAATTTGTCATCTCTATGTCCCTGTTTTGCCGTCCAAGGTGCGCAGCGCCCCGTACATATGCGGCCTGCGGTCCCGGAACACGCCCCAGGCGCTGCGGTAGCGCGCGGCGGCGTCCAGATCGACATCTGCCGTAATGAAGGTTTCTTCCGTGCGGCTAGCGTCTGCCAGGATCTCCCCGGTATAGCCTGCAATGAATGAAGTGCCGTAGAAGACGCCGGCCGTATTGCCGTCCTGTTCCGTTCCCACGCGGTTGGAGGCAACCACTGGAACCAAATTTGCAGCCGCATGTCCCTGCATGGTGCGCCGCCAGTGGCCGCTGCTGTCCAGCTCCGGGTTCTTCGGTTCGGTGCCGATGGCGGTCGGGAACAGCAGAACCTCAGCCCCCTGCAGCGCCAGGCAGCGGGCGGTTTCCGGGAACCACTGGTCCCAGCAGATGCCGCAGCCGATCCGGCCAAACCGGGTCTCCACCACCTGAAACCCGCTGTCGCCCGGCGAGAAATAGAACTTCTCCTCGTACCCCGGCGCCTGCGGGATATGGGTTTTGCGGTAATTGGCCAGGATGGTGCCGTCGGCATCGGCGATGGCCAGCGAATTGTAGCGCGCCAGCCCCGTCTCCTCGTAGTAGGAGATAGGCAGCGCCACGCCGAGCTTCCGGGCCAGCGATGCAAAATGCGACACCACTTTGCTTTGCTCCAGCGGCCGGGCGAGCCGCAGGTGGTCTATCGATTGCTCCAGGCAGAAATACGGGGTTTCGAACAGCTCCTGCAGCAAAATGACCTGGGCGCCGGCCCCGGCGGCGCCGGTCACCAATGCTTCGGCCTTGGCGATGTTCTCGTCGATGTCCCAACTGCAGGCCATCTGGGTTGCCGCAAGCGTTATCTGCTGCATGAGTTCACTCCTGACTGGCGATGAAGTCGCGGATCGAACCGGCAACGGCGCCGATCAGCTCATTGCATTGGTCCTTGCTGATGATCAGCGGAGGCGACAGGACAATCCGGTCGCCCACCGGGCGTACGATGACGCCGCGCTCCACACAGCCCTTGAACACCTTGGCAGCGGCCTGCTCGGTCAGCTCTATCGGCGCCTTGCTGGCCTTGTCAGCAACCAGATCAATGCCCAGCATCAGATGGCTGCCGCGCACATCACCTACGATTGGCAGGTTGAGCAGGGATTGGGCGCTTTCCTGAAAATAGGGGCCAACCGTGCGCACATGATCGAGCATACCTTCGCGCTCGATGATCTCGATGTTCTTCAGCGCCGCGGCGCAGGCCACGGGATGCCCGAAATAGGTGAGCCCCATCGAGAAAACGCCGCCGTCGCACTGCGGCCTGGCGATAGTGCCGTAGATTTCATCCGAGATCAGCGTCGCCCCCAGTGGGATATAGCCGGAGGTCAGCCCCTTGGCGCAAACCAAGATGTCCGGGGCATAGCCGTACAGCGTTTCTGAGGCGAACCATTCGCCCAGGCGGCCAAAGCCGGTCACCACCTCATCAGCGATATAGAGCATGCCGTGCGCCTTGCAGACCTCATACATGCGCTTGTGATAGCCCTCTGGCGCCACCAGCACGCCGCCGGCACCCATGATCGGCTCGGCGATGAAGGCGGCCACGCTATCGGGGCCAAGCTGTTGAATCCGTGCTTCGAATTCCCGCACCAGATAGTCGCAGTAGTCGCCGTCGCTCCAGCCCTCCGGCTTGGCATAAAGGTTGGCTTCCGACACGTGGCTGATGAAATCTTCGCCGATCCGGTCGAAGCCG
>NZ_LUKH01000323.1:0-2866 GCF_001593695.1 Leisingera sp. F5
CATTTAAACTGGCGGCGGTGGTCGACCGGCTGCCCAAGACCCGTTCCGGCAAGATCCTGCGCGGCACTATGGTGAACATCGCGGATGGCACCCCGTGGAAGATGCCTGCCACGATTGACGATCCGGCTGTCCTGGACGAAATCAAGGATGCCCTGCAAACCATCGGTTACGCCCGCTAAGCGCACGCCGGTTCCCTGCATGGAAGCCGCTAGGAAATCCCGTGATCTCCTAGCGGAGCGGGAAATATTGATGTCCGCCCACTAACCCCGTCTAGCTACCGCGCATCTTGTTCACTGCCCCGGCTGTAGCGGGGCAGCTTGTCTTTCAGCTCCAGCCAGCTCACATGGTCGGAGTGGAAGACATGGAACTTGGGGGGCACATCCCCAGGGCATTCCAGAGTTGCCGTGTACATATGGATGTTCACTGCATCCCGTGCGGTGCGATAGGCCATCTGGGTGCCGCAGGCACCGCAGAACAGCCGCTCGACACCGTCAGAGGAATTGTAGATTTGCGGCTTTGAACCGGACCACGCGACCGCCTCATGCGGCAGTCCGAAAAATGCGGTGACAGGTGCTGCGCAATTGCGGCGGCAATCGGCGCAGTGGCAGTAGCAGCTCCAAGCCGCCTCGGCCTGGCTCTCCCAATGCACGGCGCCGCAGTGGCAATGCCCTTTCATGGCTGATCCCCTTTGCTGGCCTCCCCGGATGGGCGGCCAGCGGAAATTCCCAGCCGCAGGATTAACCGTAGTGCGCCACCGGGGTGCCGGCAATGGCGGCCATGTTCAAAAGCCCGCGTGCGGTGATCGAAGGGGAAACGATATGGGCGCGGTTGCCCATCCCCATCAGGATCGGACCAACCTCCAGACCTCCCGCCCGCATCTTCAGGATATTGCGCACCCCCGAGGCGGCATCGGCATGGGCGAAGATCAGCACATTGGCCGCGCCCTCCAGGCGCGAATTCGGGAAGATTCGTTCGCGCAGCTCAGGATCCAGCGCGCAGTCGATGTTCATTTCGCCCTCATAGGCAAAATCCCGGCGTTTCTCGTCAAGGATCTCCAGCGCGGCGCGCAGCCGGCTGCCGGTATCGCAGGCGATATTGCCGAATTGCGATTGCGAGCACAGCGCAATCTTCGGATCCAGGCCGAAGCGGCGCACATGGCGGGCCGCGCCGATGACGGTTTCTGCGATCTGCTCGGGCGTCGGCTCGATCCGCACATGGGTGTCGGCGATGAACAGCGGCCCGTCCTCCAGGATCATCAGCGACAGCGCCCCGTGCGGCGAATAGCTGTTGCCGCCCAGAACCTGCTCGACATAGTTCATGTGCCAGCGGTATTCGCCAAATGTGCCGCAGATCAGGCTGTCGGCTTCGCCCCGGTGGACCATGATGGCGCCAATTGCGGTGGTGTTGGTGCGCATGATCGCCTTGGCCAGGTCAGGGGTCACACCGCGGCGCTGCATGACCTTGTGATAGCTGTTCCAGTAATCGTAGTAGCGGGGGTCGTTCTCCGGGTTCACCAGCTGAAAATCGCGCCCCGGCCGCACGTCCAGCCCCAGCCGCTCACAGCGGCGCTCGATCACTTCCGGACGGCCAATCAGGATCGGGGTCTCGGTGGTTTCCTCCAGGATCGCCTGGGCGGCACGCAGCACCCGCTCATCCTCGCCCTCGCTGAACACGATCCGGCGGGACGCGGCGCGGGCGGCCTCAAACACCGGGCGCATCAGCAGGGCAGATTTGAACACCGTCTGGTTCAGTTTCTGCTTATAGGCCTCGATGTCCTCAATCGGCCGGGTCGCCACGCCGCTGTCCATCGCCGCCTTGGCAACGGCAGAGGACACCACGGCC
Source organism: Leisingera sp. F5 (assembly GCF_001593695.1). Taxonomy (NCBI): domain Bacteria; kingdom Pseudomonadati; phylum Pseudomonadota; class Alphaproteobacteria; order Rhodobacterales; family Roseobacteraceae; genus Leisingera; species Leisingera sp. F5. The sequence continues at coordinate 1,843 of NZ_LUKH01000323.1, forward strand.
ACCAGGCGCGGGTCGAACGGTTTGGGGATCAGGTAATCGGCGCCGAAATTCAGCTGCTCCCCTTTGTAGGCTGCCGCGGCTTCGGCACTGGTTGTGGCGCGGGCCAGTTCGGCAATACCTTCAACGCAGGCGATCTGCATCTGGTCATTGATCTCGGTTGCCCCCACATCCAGCGCGCCGCGGAAGATGAAGGGAAAGCACAGCACGTTGTTGACCTGGTTGGGAAAATCGCTGCGGCCCGTGGCGATGATCGCCTCGGGCGCCACCTTGCGCGCGGCCTCTGGCATGATCTCGGGTGTCGGGTTTGCCAGCGCAAAGATGATCGGGCGGTCTGCCATTTTTGCCACCATTTCGGGCTTCAGGACGTTCGGGCCGGAGAGGCCGAGGAACAGATCCGCCTCGTCCATCACCTCATCCAGCGTGCGTTTATCCGAAGCCTGGGCAAAGGCCGCCTTCTGCGGGTTCATGTCTTCTTCGCGGCCCTCATAGACCAAACCGTGAATGTCGCAGAGCCAGATATTCTCGCGCTTCACTCCCAGTTTCACCAGCATGTTGAGGCAGGCAATCCCCGCCGCACCGCCGCCGGTAGAGACGATCTTGATCTCCTCAAACGACTTTCCCGCCACATGCAAGGCGTTCGTGGCGGCTGCACCGACCACAATTGCCGTGCCGTGCTGGTCGTCATGAAATACCGGAATGTTCATCCGTTCGCGGCACAGCTTCTCCACCACAAAACAATCCGGTGCCTTGATGTCCTCCAGGTTGATGGCGCCGAACGTCGGCTCCAGCGAGCAGACGATATCTGCCAGCTTTTCCGGATCGCTTTCGTTCACCTCGATGTCAAAACAGTCGATGCCCGCGAAATTCTTGAACAGGACCGCCTTGCCCTCCATCACCGGTTTCGAGGCCAGCGCGCCGATATTGCCCAGCCCCAGCACTGCCGAGCCGTTTGTCACAACCGCTACCAGATTGCCGCGCGAGGTATAGCGCGCGGCATTGGCGGCGTCCGCTTTGATCTCGGTGC
>NZ_LUKH01000324.1:0-2855 GCF_001593695.1 Leisingera sp. F5
TTGAGGAGGGTCAGAAAATGATCGGGGGGATCATTTTCCCGACGAAAGGATGCATTGCGTGAAACTGCTGGGGCAGCGCCTCTCGGCGCGAGACTTCGACAGGCAGGCCGCGGAAATCCAAACCCGTTTCGCCGTGCTCAACCGCTACACCGCTCTTGGCATACCCGCAACAGAGGCTATCGGGTAAGTCCCTCAGGGCAAAGGGGAAGTCCGCCCGTTACCCGATTTGTGCAACAAAGCCACGCGGGGGGGCAACTGTCTACGACGCCATCAAGAATGCCGAACTTATCGATTGCGTTGCCCGGCTGGCTGAGACCGCCGAACGCATCTGTTCGGTGTGTTCGGGCGCTTTCGTCCTGGCAGCTACAGGGCTTTTAAATGGTCGTAATGCTGTAACGCATTGGGAAGACTGCGCGACGATCACCGAGACTTTTCCGAACATCAATGTCAACTCGGACGCGATTTTCCTCAAAGACGGCAATATCTGGACGTCCGCTGGATGTAGCACGGGCATAGACCTTGCCCTTGCCCTTGTATCTGAGGACCTAGGCCATGCGTATGCGTTGGAAATCGCAAGGTCCATCGTAGCCTACATGGTGCGGCCTGGTGGTCAGTTGCAATTCAGTGCCGCACTGAAACGCCAGACCGACGCAAGCTCGGATCGCTTTGATGAGCTCAATGCTTGGATTTCCGAGAACCTCAGGGGGCGATCTACGAAATGAGATACTTGCAGAGCGCATGAACATGAGTCCCCGTAATTTCTCGCGGGCTTATACTCGGGACACGGGCCAAAGCCCTGCCAAAGCGGTGGAACTCTATCGGTTAGAGACGGCACGAGAACTACTTCAAACGACGAAATTTGGCATTTCGCAGATGCAGACAGATGCGGGTTCGGTAGCACCGATGGGATGCGACGGTCGTTTCTTCGCAACTTGAATGTTGCGCCCAACGATTACCGCAGTCGATTTGAGGACACCGCCAACGATCCACAGTAGATTCCCCATGCGTTAATCGTTGCGCCAACTAAACAAAGAGTTGGAACAAATTCATTAGGGTCCGAGGACGAAGCCGCTCCGCGGCATTGGCGCTCGTGGCTGGCGTTCAGCATTGGTCTGACTGCGGTGCATTTGGGAATGGGCGTGGCTGTCTGACAATTGAGGCCTTCTCAATCGACAGACAGGAGGTTCCCATGACGGAGGAGAGAACCACGCCGCTGCGTGAGCGGATGATCGAAGATATGCGCATTCGCGGGATGGGCGATAAGGCGCAAAAGTCCCACATCCGAGCCATCAAGGATTTTGCGACGTTCCTGAAGCGATCACCGGACACGGCAACACCGGATGATCTGCGAGCATATCAGTTGCATATGACCGACACGGGCGTGACAGCCTCAACCTTCAACAGAGGACATCGCTCGCCTTACGTTGCTGCATGATACCTTCAATACCGGGTGGGAGAGCTGGGCTGAACAGGTTGGGCTGAGCGGTGAACAGATCATCGCGCAGAATATCAAATACGTGGATAGCGCTGTATTGCTGGAGGCCGCCATCGACGGGCAAGGCGCGGCGCTGGCGAGACATCTCCTAGCTGCGCGGGATTTGGAGAAAGGTCGGCTTGTCCGCCTCGACGAAAGCGCCATACCGTTGGATAGGGGGTTATTCTTCGTTTGCCGACCCGGCGATCAAGAGCGTGTCCCGGTGAGAATTTTCAAGAAGTGGCTCTTGTCAATTTGAAGGCTCGCGTGCAAATACCTTCGAAAAACGGTCATTGGACCGTTAACTGAATTAGTCTCGATGTGATCTGACACCGCCCCCTTCTCAGCACGCTGAACTGGGGGCGGCGCATCTCATGAAGGAGATGATGGCTGGCCGTTTTGATGGTGGTGCAAACCCAACCGCAAAACGAGGCAATCACAATGCTGAACTCTACCGATAAGATCATCAAACACAAAAGGGAGTTTGACGGCGAAGCCATCAAGTGCTGGCAGCGCGACGTGCCGCAGCATCGAGCTCCGGAGCCGGTCCTGGACCAGTAGGTGCGCCCGCCAATCAAGCGGCCCCGCCGCGAGATTTGCACAAAGCTTATGTGCAAACTCCAGCGGCGCAGGCTCCGGCTGGTCCAAAATCCGGATAACTCCCTCCTGGAAATATTTTGCCCGCAGGGCGAACACCGCAGGTCAGGCCGCAAGAGCGTCCGCCTCTGCTCCCCGCCCCCGAGCAAACCGGCCCAAACGGCAAGTTGGAGGCGGTCATCGCGGACAACCCGGAGCCCCCTGCCCTGCGGCTGCATCCGAGCCTGTCGGCGCGGTACCGGGAGCTGATCGAAGACCTGGCTGGCGCCCTGAACGCGCCAGAGGTGCGGCGGGAGGCGACAGCGTCGCTGCGGGCGCTGATTTCGGAAGTGCGGATGGTTCCGGACGCGGATACGCCGGGCGGGCATCAGCTTGAACTTGTTGGAAAATTTGCGGGACTGATGTCTTTAGGGCAACCTGAATCGAAGAAGCCCCCGCTGTTTGCGGAGGCTTGGTCGGAAACGGTGGTTGCGGGAGCAGGATTTGGACACTGTTTCATTCAAGCTCGATAGTCCATCCTTAAAAAAATGACCGGTGTTCATTGGGCGTTACGGGCGCAAAGCATCTTCGAAATCCGTAACTATGCTACTAACAGGCTGCTGAAGAAGTCGGCTCTCGACGCGGTCTGAGGAACGTGATTCACCCTCAGCACAACTTCGGCGGGGGGTGATGATGCGCGGGACGGATGAAGCGAGCGGATCGCTTTTCAGCTGTGTCGATCTGGAAGAACGCATCCCCGCGCGGCCCCCTCTCCGCAAGATCAGGCAGGTAGTCAACGACGCGC
>NZ_LUKH01000325.1:0-2842 GCF_001593695.1 Leisingera sp. F5
GGTGATCCCAAAGCCACCGCTCAGCAGCGGCCGCTCGATCTGGTACTGGCCTTGCAGCAGTTTGAAGCCGCAGGGCAGTTCACAGGAGAGAGCCGGGTCAGCAGAGGATGTGTCGTCAGGCACAGCGTCAGTTTCCTTGTGGCAGCCGGAGCTTTGGCCGGAGCGGGGCAGTTGAACCCCAACGCTGGAAGCAGAATGCGGAAGGATCGCGGCGCCATTCGGGCAATCAAGGCAGATGCGCCCAATTCCCGCCGCAATTGGCGCAAGACACCAGGAATGACTGCGTTAACGGGCTCCTAACTACTTGTGTTGAAGTTAGTTAAACTGAGTGTGCAACTGATCATTGTGCGCCGCCCAGGTGAGAAAAGCGTTGGATCTGGCTGGAAACGTGTTGGTTGCGCGATTTGAGAGAGGGTTTCCGAAGCCTTGTTTCAGCCAATGGCACGGCTGCGTTTTCAGTTACTGCAGCGCCGCACGCCAGCGGCTCAGGCTGCGCCTCTCAGAGAGCCAGAGGTAACTTTGGGGTTTGATGTTTTCCAGGACTGAAAAAACTCCACGGAAAACAAACCTGCGCTCAAGAACAGGGCCGGGCCTTGAAACAGGTCTGCAGGGGAGTTTTTTGAAGCTGCTGAACATATTCCGGATGCGGCAGCAGTTGAGCATGTTCCCGGGATTTGAAAGAAAAGGCCAGCAGACGGCATCCTTGTCTCCTAGGGCAATACCGCAACTTGACCCAGCGCCAGTTCAGCCACGCTGTGCTAAGCATCAGCTGTGGCGCCATCGCGGGCTTGCGCGGCAAGTCCCTGAATCAGAACTGCAAAGTATTTCGCCAAAAGATCCGGATCACTTGCTGGCGGCATGTCTCCGTCTTCGATACCGCGCTGGATGCAGGCGGCGATCAATGCCTCGCTGGCCTGCCTGTATCCAGCGAGCAGTTTCTGCGCACCGGTGCTGGCGGCACCGCAATTGGTTGCGGCACTGACCAGCAAGCAGCCTCTGGATCTCTCTTTACAAGAAAACGCCTCGATGGCCTCAAACACATAGCGGTGCAGGGCTTTCGCAGCCGTTGCTTCTTCTTCCAAAGCGCGCTTCGCCATGGCCACCGGCGTCCGCCCCTTGGGCGACTATGATGTCTGCGCCGCAGCCCAGCGCCTGCCGGGCATCGCGCAGTGTCTGGACCTGGCAGATCAGCGGCACACCGGCGTCCCGGATCGCTGGCGCAAAGGGCGCCGGATTGCCAAAGGACAGGAACAGAGCCGCCGGATCGCACGCTAGCACCCGGTCGCTGTTCCGCAAGCTTCCAGGTGATCAGCCCGCAACCCACGCGCGCGCACCCGCAGCGATGGCCATCGGCGCCTGGATCACCGGGCAGGTGATCCCCAGCGCCTCTGTCAGCCGCGTCTTCATTGCGCCTGCTTCCGGTACTCCTGCACCGGCAGGCCGCCAACACCCCAATCCTCCAGCGGGACTTCGTTGATCACCACGAATGTGGTCGCCGGGGACTTGCCCAGAACGTCCTGCAACAGGCCGGTAACCCCGGTGATCAACTGCGCCTTTTGGTCTGCACTCGGTCCAGTGCCGTCAGGGCCGCCTTCGCGGGTCACCTTGATATTCACATAAGGCATCGCTCAGTCCTTTCGCGGAACATAGGAGAACACTTTTGCGACGATGCGCCATTCGGCACCGTGGCGGACAAGGGTCAAGAGATCATGAAAGTCCCGGCCCATCATGGTCATGCGGGCGCTGACACGGGCCAGCCTGTCGCTGGCAAAGGCGATCTCCTGGATCTCCTCCTCGCGCGGGTCGCCGCGCTTGGCCGGCGGCTCCCGTCCGTCCACCCGGCGCATGTAGGTTTCAAGATCCAAGTACAGTTCATCATCTTCGGTGGCGCAGACATAGGCCAATTGCGGGTGAAACACCTTGCGCAGCATTGTACTGTCGGCGTGATGGAGGCCATCGAAATAGGTCTCCATCACTGCGCCGACCTGTTTGTGGCCGGCGGGCGTCATTGGATCAACCCCTCGGCGCGCATTGCAGCCTGAGCGGACGGGCGGGCGGCAATGCGGCTCACGAACGCGGCCAGCCGGGGCCAACGGGCCAGGTCGATGCCGGTGAAATTCGCCCAGTTCGAAACCACGAACAGATAGGCATCAGCCACCGAGAACCGGTCTGCGACCAGCCACTCCCGGCCATCCTCCAGCTGCGCCTCGATCAGATCGAACTTGCCTGCAACAGCTGTGCGCGCCGCGTCTTTGCCGGCCTCGGAGGTGCCGTCGCGGAACAGCGGGCCAAAGGCCTTGTGCAGCTCCGTCCCGATCCAGTTGAGCTGTTCCTGCATCCGGGCGCGGGCCAGGGTGCCGGCTTCCGGCGCCAGGCCTGCCTTCGGATTGCTGTCCGCGATATACTGCAAAACAGCGGCCCCTTCGGTGAGAACGCTTCCGTCGTCCAGGCCCAGGGCCGGAACATAGCCTTTGGGGTTGATCGCGCGGTAGTCCGCGCCGCTTGCGGTCCGGCCCGCCGCGGTATCGACGGCTTCGATTTCAAACGATTGGCCTGTTTCATACAGGGCGATATGGCTGGCCAGCGGGCAAGCGCCGGGTTTGTAGTAGAGTTTCATCGCTATCTCCTGTGCTTGGTGATGCTCTTGACTACCCCTTGACATGATTTATTGATAATATTGTGTTCTCACAATCATGATTATCAAAACAGATCATATAGCAAAAAAATGAAACACGACCAGCTTGTTGCCCTGGAGGCGATCGTCTCAACCGGCACTTTCCGCGGTGCGGCTGAACGGCTGAACAAATCGCAATCAGCCATCAGCCACACAATCCGCCAGCTG
>NZ_LUKH01000326.1:0-2840 GCF_001593695.1 Leisingera sp. F5
CGTCATTGCTGGTGCGGCTGGAACTGGAAGGCGTCGATGCAGGCAGCCGCTGGGAAGAACTGTCGGAGCTTTGCGCCAACCGCACCGAGGACGGCAGCCTGATTTTCGCCGACTTGCATTACCTGCTGGCCCTCACCGGCCACCGCAAGGAAGACGCCCGCAAGCTGGTTCAGCGCATTCATGCCGACGCCAAGCAGGGAGGGACCGAAGCCTGCGCCCGCATGGGTGATCCGGGCTGCGCAGCCGCCGATGGGCTGGAAGCCTTTGGCGACGGCAATTACAAATCCGCCTTCAGCCATCTTGCGTCCGCCCGCGGCAGCATGCAGCTGGCCGGCGGCAGCCACGCGCAACGCGATGTTTTTGAACGCATTACCATAGACGCGGGAATCCGCTCAGGCCAGCTTGACGCGGTCGAGGCAATCCTGGATGACCGCCGTGCCAAGCGCGGCGGCGCCGAGGACAATTACGCGCTTGCCCGCCGCACCCTGATCGCCGAAGGCCGGAACTCTCCCGGTGCTGCAAGCGTTCCTGCCGAATAAGACTTTCAAGGACCAAAAACACAAATGTCCAGCGTTGCGCCCTTCCCCGGGCCTCAGAACGATCCCGGCGTTGCCAACCGCGCAGCCCCCCCGCCGCAGGCGGCGCAGCCGCGTGTGCGCGACCCGCGGCTCGACTTCTACCGTGGCATTGCCATGTTCATCATCCTGGCCGCCCACATCCCGGGCAACCGCTGGACCGGCTGGATTCCCGCCCGTTTCGGGTTCTCGGACGCAACCGAGATCTTTGTGTTTTGCTCCGGCATGGCCTCGGCCATTGCCTTTGGCGGCTCTTTTGCCAAGCAAGGCTGGTGGCTGGGCACCGCCCGCGTCGCATTCCGCTGCTGGCAGGTATTCTGGGCGCATATCGGCCTGTTTGTTTTCATTGCCGTCTCCATGGCTGCCATCGACCTCTATGGCGGGTTCGAGAAGAGCTATGTGAACTCTCTGAATCTCGGCCATTTCTTCAAGGATCCGATGACCCAGCTGGTGGGGCTGTTCACCCTCACCTATGTGCCGAATTACTTCGACATCCTGCCGATGTACCTGGTGGTGCTGATGCTGATGCCGCTGATGATGGGGTTGGAAAAGATCGGCCTTTGGGCCGTGGCCGCTGTATCGGTGCTGATCTGGCTGACCGCCAACCCCTATATGATCGGTCTGGGTCCCGACGGTGTGTCACTGCCGGCGGAACCCTGGTCGGAACGCGAATGGTTCTTTAACCCGTTCGGCTGGCAGCTGCTGTTTTTCACCGGCTTTGCCTTTATGAAAGGCTGGCTGCCGAAGCCGCCGGTGTCCAAAGTGCTGGTCGTGCTGGCCGCCGCATTCCTGATCCTGTCGGCGCCTTATGGATCGTGGAAAGTCTTCACCTGGGTCAAGGCCGCCAGCCCCGAGCTGGCCGACCTGATCAAGCCGGGCCGCGATGCCATCGGCGAATGGCGCGAAAAAACAGACTTTGGCCTGCTGCGCTATGCCCATTTCCTGGCGCTGGCCTATCTTGGCTGGGTTGCTGCGGGCGAAGGCGGCAAACGGCTGATCGCCTCCGGCAGTTCCGCCGCAGCGCGGATCTGGGCGGTTCTGCTGCAGGTCATCACCAAAGTCGGCCAGCAGTCGCTTGCGGTGTTTGTCTTTTCCATGGCACTGGCGCGTTTCATCGGCTTTGCGCTTGACCATACCGACCGCGCGGTTATGACCACGGCATTCGCCAATCTGTTTGGTTTTTTCCTAATCATTGGTTGCGCTTACGGCGCTGCCTGGTTCAAGTCCCAGCCATGGAGAGCCAAGAAATGAGCTCTTTCTCCCGCCGTACCTTTCTGGCCGCCGCGCTTGGCAGCACCGCCCTGGCGGCAGTGCCGGCCCTTGCAAGCGAAGCCACGCCTTTTACCCGCAATGTGGTGGTGGCCAAGGCCCGCGCGCTGGTTGCGAAACCCTATGCCGAACGCCCGATGGTGCCGCAGGATTGGCTGGACCAGTCTTATGACGACTATAAATCCCGCTGGTTCCGCACCAAGGATGCGCTGTGGTCCAAGACCGACCGCAGCTATAACGTCGATTTCTTCCTGCCCGGCCTCTATTTCCCGCGCGCCATCCAGATCAACACAGTGACAGATGGCATGGCGCAGCGGATAGGCTTTGACCTGTCGCTGTTCGACAAAAACGATAAGGCGCCGGATCTGACGACCGAGGGCGACCTGGGCTATTCCGGCCTGCGCCTGCGCACCGATCTGGATCACCGGGACAAAAAGACCGAATTCTGCGTCTTCCAGGGCGCCAGCTATTTCCGCGCCATCGGCACCGGCAACGCCTATGGGCTGTCGGCCCGCGGGCTGGCGTTGAAAACCGCTGACCCCGAAGGTGAGGAATTCCCTGAGTTCATCGAATTCTGGCTGGAGGCCCCTGCCCCCGGCCAGCGCTCAATGGTGGTGCATGCGCTGATGGATTCGCCCTCCGCGACCGGCGCCTACCGGTTCACAATCACCCCCGGCAGCAGCGCCGTGATGGATGTGGAAGCAACACTGTTCTCCCGCGAAGAGCTGAGCCATGCAGGTCTTGCGCCGCTCACCTCGATGTTCCTGTTCGACGCCACCAACCGCAACCGTTTCGACGACTTCCGCCCGGCGGTGCATGACAGCGACGGGCTGCTGGTGCTGAACGGCAATGGCGAAACCCTGTGGCGGCCCTTGGCCAACCCCACGCGGCTCCAGGTCTCGTCCTTCGTCGATGAAAACCCGCAAGGGTTCGGCCTGATGCAGCGCCCGCGCAGGCTGTCGGAATTCAACGACCTGGAAGCCTTTTATCACAACC
>NZ_LUKH01000327.1:0-2839 GCF_001593695.1 Leisingera sp. F5
GCACTTGATGACCAGCAGGCTTTGTTCGCGGACACGATTTTCAATTCGGCCACCGCCTTGCTGAGCGTGATCAACGATGTTCTGGATTTTTCCAAAATTCAGGCGGACAAAATCTCATTGCGGGACGCTCCCTTTTCCCTGTTGGACCTTGTCCAGGATGTGGGGACCCTGCTGTGGGCAAAGGCGGCCTATAAGGGGCTCGATCTTCGCACCGATTATCCCGCTGACGTCCCGCGGGCATTTATCGGGGACGCCAGCAAGATCCGGCAAATCCTGATGAACCTGCTGGGTAATGCGATCAAATTCACCGGCACCGGGCAAGTCACCGCCAGTGTTTCCTACGACACCGGCGCTGCGAAACTGCCGCTGCGCATCTCGGTCAGCGACACCGGCCCAGGGATCGATCAGTCGCAGATCGAACAGATTTTTTCTGCGTTCGAACAGGTCAACCGCCAGACCACAAGGGTGGTAGAAGGCACCGGCCTGGGATTGGCGATCACCCGGGCGCTGGTTGAGCGGATGGGCGGCAGGATCGACGTGGCATCGGCCCCCGGTCAGGGGGCGATCTTTACGGTCCATCTGGATTTGCAACAGGTGGATGCAGAGGACGGCGCCGCCAGCCAGGAAGATGGCGTCACGCGCGTCCAGGATCAAAGAATGGCGTTGAACACACAGGCCGCAAGCACTCCGTTGGATCTGCCGGCAGAGGCCTTGAAGGGGATGAGGATCCTTGTTGCCGATGACAACAAGACCAACCAGCTGGTCGTCAAGAAGATGCTGAAACCCACTGGCGCTGACCTGCAATTTGCGGCCAATGGGCAGCTCGCTTTTGAGGCATACATATCTGCTGGCTGCGACCTTATTCTGATGGATCTGTCGATGCCCATCCTGGGCGGGCTCGAGGCCACCCGGAAAATCCGCCAGTACGAGCAGGGCGCCGCGCTGCCGGAATGCCCGATCATTGCGCTGACAGCCAATGCACAGCCGAGCGACGTAGAGGCTTGCATGGCCGCTGGGATGAACGATTTCCTGTCCAAACCCTTTCGCAAGGCCGAGCTTTTGGCGCGGATCCTGCGTTAGGCGGGCAGCAGTACCGCAAAAGAGCCGGCTAGCTTTTTCTTGGGCCGGGACTTGCCGGCCGCAGCGGCTGCTTCCACGCAGTCCGGCGTATCTGCGGGGCGGCGGCTCTGTGTGCCTGCATCCAGATTCTTGGAAGGACACGCCATGAGGCCGGGCGCCCGTGGCCAAAGACATTCAGCTGCCCTGCCGAAGGTCCGGTGCGTCCGGACTAGGCACTGCAGCAGATTGGAGGTGTGCAGATATCCCACAAATCCTGCAACGCGCCCAATACCTTCTTTGGAATGGATGTAGCGGTAGATGGTTTCCTGGCAGACCCGCAGCCTGGCGCCTTCATGGATCATCCGGTTGCCGATCTGTTCTGGCATCCAGCCATTCTTCAGCCGCCCGAGGACACGCGCCATCTCGTTCACAGGGGTCTTCGCATGCCTCCAGCGTTCAATCTTGCGTCGTTCCGTGATACTCAGCCGGCTGTAAACAGCTCCCATTTCGTTTCCTCTCGTCAGGCAACATACTGTTTTCTAACAAGGGTCGCAGTTAGGGGGAGCGCGCGCGTCGGTGGAGGCTCAAGGGTCGTTGCGACGCTTCCTGCTATCCTAGCTTCATGAGTTCGTCCCGGAAGGCTTCAGCCGGTGTGCGCCATCCGAGGCATTTTCTGGGTGTGCCGTTCAAGCGGTCGCAAATCGCCTTCATTGAGCGATTTGAGAGCGCGGCCACAGGCGTATCCCGTGGCAGGTAGCGGCGCGCCCGCTTGTTGAGGTTCTCGACGGATCCTTTCTGCCAGGGCGCCTGGGGATCGCAGAACCACGCCTCCGTTCCGATCCCAGGCTTGAGCTTGCGCCAGTTCCGGAACTCGATCCCTCTGTCGAAGGTGATGGACCGCCGCGCCGGCTGGGGCAGGGGTTCCATGACGTCCATCAGCCGGTTCATCAGGTGTGTGGTGCTCCTGTCTTGGTTTCTGAACAAGACGGCAAACCGCGTCTTTCGCTCTACAAGCGTGGCCACGTTGGCATTGCCCTGGGCGCGTTCGAAGATCATCAGATCGCCTGCCCATTCACCGAATGTCTCGCGGGACTTCACGTGCTCCGGGCGCTGATGAATGGAGCGCTCCGGCGGGAAAACAAGGCCGCGCGGCCTGCGCGCATAGCGCGGCTGCCGTTTCTTGCGCCGGCTCGGCAGGTGGCGCGCCAGTTCTTCGGATTGGCCATCGGGGCCATAGACGTAAGCGTAAATGGTCTCGTGGCTCACACGCACCGGTTGGCCTTCAAACCCAAGGCGGCCGGCAATCTGCTCTGGTGACCAGCCTTCCTTCAATTGGGTGATCACTGCTTTGCGCAGTTCTTTCAATCGCACGAGTTTGCGGCGGCGCATGCGTCTGGCGGCCGCGGTTCGCTGCGCGTTCACACCGTAGTAGCCGTTCAGATATGGCAGTTCACGGTCTTCAAAGCGGTTGCGCTTGATCTCGCGGTAGACAGTAGAGCGATGCCTGCCGAGCGCAGCCGCGATCTTGCTCACAGGCGTCTTTGCGTTCAGCATATCCTCAATTGCGCGCCGTTCACGCAAATCCAGCTCTATGTGGGCCATCTTCCATTCTCCTTGCTTGCCAGCAAGATAGGGGAATTGTCGCAACCCAATCTAGAATGTGCCCCGGCTACATTTCATGTAAACACCATTCAGAAATGTCACCGGCTGCGCAAAACAGAAACGTCACCAAGAGGCGTGACGTGAGCAAGGCTTAGCAGCCCGTAGACCCCACATATCG
>NZ_LUKH01000328.1:0-2838 GCF_001593695.1 Leisingera sp. F5
ACATGCGCATGATTTTGCCCCTGATGACCGCTTCGATACTGGCTAGCTCGGGGATGGCGTCGGCATTGCCGCCGCTGCGCGAAGTGAAATCGATCAATGACGGGCTGTTTGCCGTCGCTGTGGCGGATCAGATCCGCAAGGAATGCTCCGGCATTTCCGCCCGCATGTTCCGGGCACTGAACTACATCAATACACTGGAAAACCATGCTCTAGAGCTGGGTTACAGCAAGAAAGAGATCAAGGCCTACGTCAAATCCAAAGAGGAAAAGGCGCGAATGCGCGCCCGTGGCGAGGCTTACCTGAAGGCCAATGGCGCAAGCTATGCCGAACCGGACACCTTCTGCAATCTTGGCCGTGCCGAGATCGCCAAAGGTAGCCGGATCGGCCAACTACTGAGAGCAAAGTGAGACCCCATGTCTGACCTACGCAAGATAAACATCGACGGGAACGAGATCGAAGTTGACGGGGCAATGACCCTGATTCAGGCCTGTGAACAGGCCGGAGTCGAGGTTCCGCGCTTCTGCTACCACGAGCGTCTGTCGATTGCCGGCAACTGCCGTATGTGCCTGGTCGAGGTTGTGGGCGGTCCGCCCAAGCCGGCCGCCTCTTGCGCGATGCAGGTGCGCGACCTGCGCCCCGGCCCGGAAGGTCAGGCACCTGTGGTGAAAACCAATTCGCCCATGGTCAAGAAAGCCCGCGAAGGCGTGATGGAATTCATGCTGATCAATCACCCGCTGGATTGCCCGATCTGCGACCAGGGCGGCGAATGCGATCTGCAGGACCAGGCGATGGCCTATGGCATCTCTGCCAGCCGTTTCAAAGAATCCAAACGCGCGGTGGATGATCTGGACCTTGGCCCATTGGTCGGCACCGCAATGACCCGCTGCATCAGCTGCACCCGCTGTGTGCGCTTCACCACCGAGGTCGCAGGTATCGCTCAAATGGGCCAAACCGGGCGCGGTGAAGATGCGGAGATCACCTCCTACCTGAACCAGACGCTGCAATCGAACCTGCAGGGCAACATCATCGACCTCTGCCCGGTGGGCGCGCTGACCTCCAAGCCTTACGCCTTCACCGCGCGGCCCTGGGAGCTGACCAAGACCGAAACCATCGACGTGATGGACGCACTGGGGGCGAACATCCGCGTCGATACCAAGGGCCGCGAAGTGATGCGGATCCTGCCGCGCAACCACGACGGCGTGAACGAGGAATGGATCTCCGACAAGACCCGCTTTGTCTGGGACGGCCTGCGCCGCCAGCGCCTTGACCGTCCTTACGTGCGCGTCGATGGCAAGCTGAAGCCCGCCACCTGGGGCGAGGCGCTGTCTGCCGCAGCCAATGCGATGAAGGGCAAGAAAATTGCCGGTCTGATCGGCGATCTGGCCCCGGTTGAGGCAGCCTTTGCCCTGAAGCAGCTGGTCGAAGGCCTGGGCGGCAAGGTCGAATGCCGCACCGACAACGCCCGTCTGCCGATTGGCAACCGCGCGGGTTACGCCGGCACCGCCACTATCGAGGACGTGGACAGCGCCAAGGCTATCATGCTGATCGGCACCAACCCGCGCGACGAAGCGCCGGTTCTGAACGCCCGCATTCGCAAGGCCTGGCTGAACGGCGCCACCATTGGTGTGGTTGGTCAAGCCGAGGATCTGACTTACGAATACCACCACCTTGGCACTGACCGCGCAGCGCTGGAAGCGCTGCATGGCCTGGACCATGCAGGTGCTCTGGAAAAGGAAACGCTGGTAATCGTGGGGCAGGGCGCCCTGCGCGAAGCCGACGGCCTGGCGGTCCTGGCGCACGCTCAGAAGTTCGCCGCCGACACCGGCTCCAAGCTGATGGTGCTGCACACCGCTGCTTCCCGCGTTGGCGCGATGGACATCGGCGCGGTGACCGAAGGCGGCATGGCCGCGGCCATCGACGGGGCAGAGGTGATCTATAACCTCGGTGCCGATGAGGTGGAAATCGACGCAGGAGCCTTTGTGATCTACCAGGGCTCCCACGGCGACCGCGGCGCGCACCGCGCTGACGTGATCCTGCCGGGCGCCGCCTACACAGAGGAAAACGGGCTGTTCGTGAACACTGAAGGCCGCCCGCAGCTGGCCATGCGTGCCGCGTTTGCACCGGGCGAAGCCAAGGAAAACTGGGCGATCCTGCGCGCGCTCAGCGCCGAAGCGGAGGCTAAGCTGGGCTATGACTCGTTGGCACAGCTGCGCCAGGCCCTGGTCGCCGAGGTGCCGCATCTGGCGCAGATCGACGAAGTGGCCGAAAAGGACGGAGCGGCGCTGGAACTGGACAAGCTCGGCAAGGCCGGCTTCCAGCCTGCGATCCGCGACTTCTACCTGACCAACCCGGTTGCCCGCGCCTCCCAGTTGATGGCGGAACTGTCGGCAGGCGTGAAAGCCCGCGAAACCGGGAAACTGGCCGCCGAATGATCCGCTTTGCCCTCATAACGCCCTTCCTGCTGGCCGCCTGCGCAATGGCACCGGGCAGCGAAGGCGAGCGGCCCGCCCCGATCTATGAAGGGGTGGAAACCAGCCTGCTGGAGGGCGATCTGGTGCAATTTCACGTCTCCATGCGCGGCGCAACCGTGCAGGAAGACCTCGACAACTATGCGGAATGTGCCGCCGCGCAATATGCGCTGATCCGGGATTACGGGTTTGCGCGCCATGTGCGCACAACAATGAAACAGGCAGGGGGCAGCCGGACTGCTGATGCGGTCTATCTGATTTCGCCCTCTCTGCCGCGCGGGCTGCGCACCATCGACGCCGAAGTCGTGGTTGCGGATTGCACGGCAAACGGAATACCGACGGTGTGAGGACCTATGGCTGATTTCTTTAA
>NZ_LUKH01000329.1:0-2834 GCF_001593695.1 Leisingera sp. F5
CGCCAGAATGGCATCTCGCTGCGGCGCTGCCAGCTTGCCGCGTTTCACAGCACTCTCCAACATCCTGCCAACGCTGTCTGCCGCCCTGTCTGCCGCAGCTTCGTCACGCTCGGCCAGGGTCACATCCAATCCGCTCAGCAAAGCGCTGACAGCAATCCCCGCCCCCATAGTGCCGCCGCCAACAACGCCCATCCGATTGATTACGCGCGGGTCAACACCTTCGATTTCCGGCAGTTTCCCAACCTGGCGCTCAGCAAAGAAAGCGTGGATCAGGGCGGTGCTCTGGTCCGAGGCCATCAGCTCCTGAAACAATGCGCGCTCTTTCTTCAGCCCGTCCTCGAACGGCAGCGACATCGCCGCTTCCACTGCATCGAGGCAGGCGATTGGCGCAATCGCCCCGCGTGCGGCCCTGGCAACTTTGGCCCGAACGCCCTCCAGTTCCGCCGGCTCCAGTATATTGCACAGCAGGCTCCCGGCCGGGCGCGGCTCCTTGCCTGCCGCGATCAGCTCCCGGGCAAATGCGATACCTTCGGCGCGGGCATCGGTGCCGTCCGCCACCCGGTCAATCAGCCCCATGGACAACGCCGCATCGGCACTAACCGGCTTGCCGCCGGTGATCATCCGGACCGCATCCGCTGCCGGGATCAGCCGCGGCAGACGCTGGGTGCCGCCCGCGCCGGGCAGCAGCCCCAGCGACACTTCCGGCAGGCCGAGACGGGTGCCCTTTATCGCGATCCGGTAATGCGCGCCCAGGGCCGCCTCCAGCCCGCCGCCAAGCACATTCCCGTGCATCGCGGCAATGACCGGCACCGGCGCCGCCTCGATTTCAGTGATCAGATCCGGCAGGAACGGCGCCAGCGGCGGCTTGCCGAATTCGCGGATATCCGCGCCGGCAAAGAAACTGCGCCCCGCGCAGCAGATGACAACAGCCTTGGTTTCCGCGCGGCTCAGCGCGGCCCGCAAACTACCCTGCAGACCGGCGCGCACCGCATGCGAAAGCGCGTTCACCGGCGGGTTGTCCACCCGCACAACAGCAACGCTGCCATCCATTGTCAGATTAACCTGGTTTGCCATCCCGTTCCTCCGCCCGTTGTTCGCAGCATCTCTTGGCTTGGGATTCTGAGTAGCAATTTCAATTTCTAATTTCAATATGTAAAATTACATTCCTCTTTGCAGAATTTTCTTCCGCCGAGACGCTGCTCATCCGCAAGGTCACACAGGGCGCGGCGGAGAAGGCAAGCCAGGCTGCGCTCTCTGCGCAGCTGGAGTCAGCTTCCAAACGAGAAAGGTGAATTGGATGACCAAAGAACTGTTTGCTCAAGTGGTCGAAGTTGGAGGCCGAAAAGCAGCCCTTCTGCCTCAGGAGTTTTCTCTTCCGGAGCAAGGAAGTCGCGTCCGGATTGAGGGAAAAGCGATCATTCTGGAGGCGCCGGAAGATGATTGGCAATGGCTTGCCGATCTTCACTCGCTTGGTCCGTTGGACCCTGATGCGGCGCAGGAGGCTGAAGACGACACCCCCTAACCTGCTAGAGTGAAACCCTGCTGAGCCACTTCCGCAAGAGTTTCATTCTGTAGCCTCGACCATAGGATGCGCCTACACCGCCCACGGCAGACCACCCTCCAATCTGGTCAATCAGTTCGAGTGGAGCCTCCACCTCGACGACCCTCTGCCAGCATTGCGGCTCTCTGTGAGTCCCACATGCGGCCCAAGGCAGTCTGCAGCTTCTGAAGACCTTGTAGGCCAGTCAACAGCACGGAGGCCACGGTCCGGTCTGTAGTAGGCTTCTCTGGGCCGTAGTACATCCCGTAGACCAAATCGTGCCTGTTGACCGCAACCGCATGGGGCTGATAGCCCTTATTTTGCTGATGCAGATGGCCACGGCGGTGCCTGTAACGGGCCTAGAACCCGGTCAACACCGGATTCAGGACTGCCCCCGGGCACCATTACCCAAGCCTAAGCCATTGTGCCGCATCAGCTTTTGCAACGTGCAGACCGAGGCGTAGTCGTCAGCCGGAGACATGCTGCTCCAGCCGTCTAAGGTGCAATTCTATCCAGCCACTTTCTGAGAACCTCCAGCGGGTACCCTTTACCGTATCCCTGACCGACCCCATCCGTGTGCCATCCGCCAATCTGGTCAGCAACATCCGCTGGGCATTCTACCGCACGGAGCCGGTCTCGCATGGAGTGGCGGAACCCGTGCATAGTAGCCCCCTTCGGCACGTAGGCCTTTAGCCACTTGTTCAGGGCGGCGCTGGCCGAATTGGCGCTGGTCTTGTCTGAGGTATTGTAGCGGGGAAAGGCGAATTTGTTTCCATCCTGCTGGGTGTGGATGCGCCGGGCAGCCCACTCTGCCGAACCAGCCAGCGGAACAACCCTGCTGCTGCTGTCAGTCTTCAGGCTTCTCCACGGGTGCGGGGTAATCTTGGCCGCCCATCTGCCATTTTCCTGCTGGAATATGTCTTCACGCAGCAGACCTGCAGCCTCTGCTAACCGCATGCCGGTGTCGGCAACCAGTGCCACTAGCCAGCGCATTTCATCGTCCATCTGGTTGCACTGCAGTTGCACGGCACGCACAACATCTACTGGGATGGGGCTGCGGACGGCCACGCCTGCACTCCGATCATAATAGACATTGGCGAATGGGGAGGAAATGGAAAGCCCTTCCTCTGCCACGGCAAAGTTGAACACGGCGCGGACGGTGCCAAAGATCCGGGTAATGCTGCTCCCGGCAAGCCCTTTCTTGATCAGCTCATCCCGGAAGGCATTGGCGTCTGCCTTGGTGTAGTCCGGCAGAGGTTTATCTCCGCAGACGTCGATTACATAGCCGCAGGAG
>NZ_LUKH01000330.1:0-2821 GCF_001593695.1 Leisingera sp. F5
GCCTTAGGGGTCGAACCCAACACCGAATTGTTTGAAACCTGTACTCTCAGAGGCGCGGAGGCCGGTCTCAAGATAACCGCCCCGATGATTGAAGAGGGCATTCAGATCATGTCGGGCATCTGCCAGCAGATGGGAACATTCTTCTCGGCCTATGATGCAGTAGTTCTTCCACCCTATGCGAATCTGGCGCTTCCGCTAGGGGATTCAAACCAGAACCATCCCGACTGGACCATCGATCAGTATTACGATGAACTATTCGCTCGGTTTAATTCGACCGCCCCATTCAACATGACGGGACAGCCTGCGATCGCAGTTCCCACCGGCATAGTGGACGGTGTGCCGGCCGGTGTGCAGATTGCGTCCTCGGTCGCGCGAGAGGATATTCTGCTCAACCTTACGGCACAGCTCGAAGAAGCTACGAATTGGACCGCTCGGCGCCCCGGCATCCACGTCGCCAACAACTGAAATCAGTTAGGAAATTGAATTTCAGCATTCCGGCCTCTGCAGTGATGCACCTTTCTGGGATCATCGCGGCAGAAGCCGACTTGCTGCATCGGGCAATTGCCCATGCGGTTATCAGTTACAAACTTGCAATAGGGGAAACCTATGAAAGTTCTCGACCTTGAGGCTACTCGCGCCGCTCTTCCCTTCGACAAACTCGTGGAGGCTATCGATCATGGCTTTCGCGGAGAATACGAGACTCCGCTTCGTCACCAACACAACGTTGGAAACACCGCTGCCGAAGATGACGTTATTTTACTGATGCCGGCATGGCAGCAGGAAGGTTTCGGCGGCGTCAAATTGGTCAACGTCGTTCCTGGCAATACCAGTCGGGACCTTCCTGCCATATCGTCGAGCTACATCCTTTTCGACCGTGACACCGGCGAACACTTGATGATGCTGGACGGGGGCGAATTGACGGCACGACGTACCGCTGCCGCGTCAGCTCTTGCCGCGCGGCGTCTTGCACGCCCCGACAGCAGCGCGCATTTGATTATCGGTGCTGGACGGGTTGGTCGAAACCTTGCCCTATCATATCGGGAGGTACTGCCGATCGAGCACACCCTAGTGCATGATCTTCGCCGAGAAAATGCTGAGCGCATGGCCGCTGATCTGAACGCTTTGGGGATCACAGCCGACGTCATCGACACGGCTGAAGAGGGCATTGCCGAGGCCGATGTGGTGTCCTGCGCCACGCTCGCCAAATCACCAGTAATTAAGGGAAAATGGCTGAGAAGCGGGCAGCACATCGACCTCATCGGCAGCTTTACTCCCGAAATGCGTGAAGCCGATGACCACGCCATCGAGCGCGCAAGCGTGTTTATCGACACCGAGGACGCACTCCGCGAAAGCGGCGATTTGATCACTCCGATCCAAAATGGCGTCTTGGCCCGCTCGGAAATCGCCGGGACATTGAAAAACATCTGCGCCGATAAGGCTTTCCCGCGCGGCAACCACGAGGAAATAACCCTTTTCAAAGGCGTGGGAACCGCGATCGAGGATTTAAGCGCGGCGATCTTGGCCTATAAACAGAGCTGAACCAGAACATAACAGGCCCCCGCAGCCTTGTAGAGGGGCCAGTTCGCGCAGTGTGATGTAGCCGTTCTGTGAGCCTGAACAGATGGCTCACAGAACGGCTACGGCGCGATTTTTTAAGGCGGCTTTAGAAGCTATTACTGATCTTCACGCCCGCTGAGAATGCGTCGTTGCCGGTGAACGAAATAATCGCGGAATCTGCACTGCCAATGTCTGTGTACCGGACACCGGTTGTCACCTTCCACCCCTCGGCCTCATAGGAAACAGCAGAGTCATAGCTGACATAGCCTTCGGTGCCAGAAAAGTTGCCTACAATGTAGAGCGATGACTGATAGGAAGACCTTCGGGAACCTGCCGTATCGGACCGCGACGCTCCGCCAATCCTTCAGCCTGCTGAACATGATCTCAATCCGATTGCGGCGCTGGTCGTATTTCACCGCCTCCTTCCGCTGTTTCCGGTCAGGAATGCATGCGAGTATCTCTTTGTCTTTTAACGCTTCTCCGAACCCGCTCGCACAGCGTATCCGCTGACCAGGATGACCGTCCCAGCAAAGACTGGATCCGAGAGGGCCGCGCCAACCCGGCTTCTTCCGCCAGCATCCAGCCCGTCTTGCGCTCCGCTCCAGACAACAGGCCATCAATGAACACGCCCGCGGAGGCGCGTTGTTCAGAACGTTTGAACGCAGGGGCGATGACATCCTTCAAGCCTTCAAGTGCATGCGACCAATCTGAAACGCTGCCCGCCCAATCCGAAACAGACATGACTCATCCCTCCCAATCCCAGAGAAAGATGAATCAGAAATCCAAAACAAACGCAATTGTAGTACTAACCCTAGTGCATTGGCTGAAAAATCGGCCCCGATCAGCAGCGGCTATAACACATTCTGATCGCAACCGACTTTCCCATGGTATTTCTTGAAATCCATCCATCTCAACGACCTCAATGTTTTGGACCACGGGAAATCATCATTCCTCATCGTCATAATGATAAACCAGAAATCCTCCGTTAATCAGTCCTCTCAATATGTCCCATGGGCGTTGAGGCCGGGCAGCTATCTCATACATCCCGAAGGAAATATGGGAAAATAGAAAAGGGAGAGATAACTCTCCCCCCTTAAGTTCTGAATCTAAAAGTCATTTTAATTATGTGTTTGCATTTGCCCCTCTGTTTCGCCATGAGCAGCCTCATGTGCCGCGCCGTGAGCGTCGCCGTGAGCGTCGCCGTGAGCGTCGCCGTGAGCGTCGCCGTGAGCGTCGCCGTGAGCGTCGCTATGCGCACCAAGAC
>NZ_LUKH01000331.1:0-2820 GCF_001593695.1 Leisingera sp. F5
GTGCAAGGCGGATTTCGCGGTGGGCTGCACCTATAAGTACCTCAATGGCGGCCCCGGTGCGCCGGCCTTTATCTATGTCTCGCCGCGCCACGCGGAAACCGCCCGCCCCGCCCTGTCGGGCTGGCTGGGGCATGAGGCGCCCTTTGCCTTTGACCTCGAATACCGGCCCGGCAGCGGCATCGACCGGATGCGCGTCGGCACCCCGCCGATCCTGCAGCTGACCGCGCTGGAGGCGGCGATGGATATCTGGGACATGGCGGACATGAACTCCGTGCGCGCCAAGTCGATCGCGCTGTGCGACCTATTCATCGCCGAGGTGGAAAAGACCTGCCCGCAGCTGGAGCTGGCCTCGCCGCGCGACCCTGCGTTCCGCGGCAGCCAAGTGTCCTTCAAGTTCGACGAGGGCTATGCGGCGATGCAGGCGCTGATTGCCCGCGGCGTGATCGGCGATTTCCGGGCCCCGGACATCATGCGGTTCGGCTTCACCCCGCTGTACATCGACGAAGGCGACGTGCGCGCCGCGGCCGAGATCATCGCCGATGTCATGACAAACGCCCTTTGGGACCGGCCGGAATACATGGTCCGCCACGCGGTCACCTGATGCGGTTGCGCCGCGCATACCTTCTGCCGCTCTGCCGCCCGGCGGGCTGGGTTGCGCTGTGGCGCCGCCTGGCCCAATGCGGCACCCTGAACCGGAGGACGCATTCCTTTCCCTGACATATACTGCATTTAGGAAAAGGAATGATCCGATGACCCAACCCTATGATCCCGCCGACGACGGCGCCCAGATGTCCTTCGACGGGCGCATGTCCTATGGCGATTACCTGTCGCTCGACATGCTGCTGAACGCGCAGAAGACATGGACCAACATCCATGACGAGATGCTGTTCATCATCCAGCACCAGACCTCCGAGCTGTGGATGCGTCTGGCCATTCATGAGCTGAGCGCCGCCCGCGAACGGCTGCTGGGCGGCCAGGCACGGCAGGCGTTCAAGATGCTGGCGCGGGTGGCGCGCATCTTTGAGCAGCTGAACTCCGCCTGGGACGTGCTGCGCACGATGACTCCCTCGGATTACACAGCGTTCCGGGATGAACTGGGCCAAAGCTCAGGCTTTCAATCGCACCAGTACCGGCAGATCGAATTCATGCTGGGCAACCGCAACAAGGCGATGCTGCGCCCGCACGCCCACCGCCCGGACATTCTGGCGCTGCTGGAGGCGGAACTGAAGCAGCCGTCGCTCTATGATGTGGCGCTGAAGGCGCTGGCGCAGAGCTTTGACCTGCCGGATGAAGTGCTGAACCGCGATGTGTCCGAGGCCTATCAGCCGCATGAAGCCGTGCAGGCCGCCTGGACAGAGGTCTACCGCGACACAGAGGCCCATTGGGAGCTGTACGAGCTGGCCGAAAAGCTGGTGGATTTCGAGGACTACTTCCGCCGCTGGCGCTTCAACCACGTGACCACGGTGGAGCGTGTCATCGGCTTCAAGCGCGGCACCGGCGGCACTGGCGGCGTCAGCTATCTGAAGCGGATGCTGGACGTGGAGCTGTTCCCGGAACTTTGGCATCTGCGCACAGAGCTTTGACGCGCGCGGGCCGGCCTATCCGGCCCGTATCACCGGGGCGTCAGCCCAGCGCCGGCTAGGGCTGCCAGCTGACGCACCCCGGCCTGATAGGTCTCATAGTCTGCGGCGGTCTGCTTGATCCCTTTCAAAGAGGCGCAGAGAGTGCGGGCAATCACTGCCGCGTCGCCGTTCAGCACAGCCCGGCCGGCACCGGCCTCTTGCTGCAGCCAGTCCGCATAGATCCGGCTCAGGGCGGCTTCGCCCTCCGCGATCACCTCACCCGCCACATTTTTGGTAACTTCGAACAGCTCCATCCCGTGCGGCGAACCCATCATCATTTGCACGCCCTCTCCGGCCTGTCCCTCAAAGGCCGCCAGCAGCCGGTCAGGCAGCGGCCCCGTCTCTGCCAGGGCGGCACGCACCCCGGCAGCCGCAGTGCCGTAGTAGGCGGCCACCAGCGCCCGGAAGATCGCGTCCTTGTTCTTGAAATGCAGATACAGCGCAGGCCGCGACATGCCCGCGCCCTTGGCGATGTCATCCATCGAGGTCTTGCGGAACCCATAGGTGGAGAACGCCATCCAGGCGGCCTCCAGGATTGCCTGCTGTTTCGGATCAATGCCTGCCATGTTCATGTTTCCGCTTCTGACATTGTTTGTAAAAAATGTCAATTGACAATATGACAAAAATAGTAAATTTTGTCATGAGCACAACAAGGGAGTCCCGCAATGCCAACAGACCTGCGCATCAATGGAAAATCCCATCAGGTAGACCTGCCTGATGATGTTCCCCTCCTCTGGGTTCTACGGGATGAGGTTGGCCTCACCGGCACCAAGTTCGGCTGCGGAGTGGCCGCCTGCGGCGCCTGCACCGTTCATATCGACGGCGAGGCTGTGCGCTCCTGTCAGGTGGCACTGTCGGATGTCTGGGGGGAGGTGACAACGATCGAGGGCCTCGGCACACCGGACGCCATGGCGGCGATTCAGCAGGCCTGGGTCGAGCATCAGGTGGCGCAATGCGGCTATTGCCAGTCCGGCCAGATCATGCAGGCGGCAAGCCTGCTGGCGGAAAACCCGGCACCTTCGGACGTGGAGATTGACGAGGCGATGCAGGGCAACCTGTGCCGCTGCGGCACCTACCCGCGCATCCGCGCCGCCATCCATGCCGCCGCCCAGAAGATGCAGGAGGCGTAACCAATGGCCAGCATTGCAAAAATCGCCCGCCGCACCTTCCTGATCGGCTCTGCCGCCATTGTGGGCGG
>NZ_LUKH01000332.1:0-2820 GCF_001593695.1 Leisingera sp. F5
CTAGCTTTAAAAACTCCGTGCTCTTGGAGGGCGGGAATTTCAATGGCTGCATTTTTAAAGAACACGTAGACTTTGATGGCTGTATTTTTAGGGGGCGCGCAGATTTTTCTTGGAGCCGTTTTGACGGAGATGTCTCTCTCGTTGGAGGTGATTTCTGTGGTGTGCTGAGTTTTGAAGATGTGCGAGCAGCCGGAGGTTTTGACTTAAGCTACTCAAAGTTAAAGAAAGACTTAGTGCTAGATGGTGCAACCATTAAGGATGCTGATTGTTCCTATCTAAGCGTAGCAGGCAGTATCGAGGCAAGCGCTACTCAGTTTGTAAGGAAAGTCACCTTCCACCGGGCAAAAGTCGATGGAGATGCAAACTTTTTTGAAAGCTCATTTGGTCCGCGTTCAAAGTTTTCTTATGTCGTTTTTCACGGGTTTGCTAATTTTCCAGACACTTTTTTTTCCGAATTTTCACACTCTATCCACAGTGAAGTTGACTTCTCTGGGTGTTCATTTGAAAAGCCTGCCAACTTCAATGGGGCAAGGTTTTCAGGGGCTTACCCAATTTTTCATGGATCAATCCTGCATGAACAAACGACCTTTTCGGCCAACCCGCGCCTTTGGCCAGAAGGTGAGGAACTACTCTCGGAATACGCGCGAAACAGCTGCGCCACCATCCGCCACCTCCTCGCCAAACAAGGCCTCCCCGAAGACGAGCACTTCTTCTTCCGCCGGGAGATGCACTTCGCCGGCAGGATCGGCTCGATCTGGCAGCGGCTGCCCTATCTGCTGTTCGGGTTGTTCTCCGAATACGGCTATTCCATTCTTCGGCCCACGTTGTGGCTCTTGGGTGTCTGGGCCTTGGGCTTTGCCGCCTTCTGGGGCTATTTCTCGGGCTGCTGCGTGCTGGCACCCGACAGCGTGATTGAACGCCCGATGGGATCGGCGATGGCGCTCAGCTTGTCCAACCTGTTTCCGCTGTTCGGGTTCGGGCGGACGTTCCTGCTGGAGGAATTGAAGGCTCTGCCCGCAGTCCTGCAGTTCTTCTCCGGCTTTCAGACCGTCGCCAGCCTGCCGCTGCTGTTCTTCCTCGGCCTGGGCCTGCGCCAGCGGTTCCGGCTGCGCTAATTCTGCAGCCCAAACGCGCGAAGCATTGATGCGGCAAGAGGCTTCCTGCATTGCACACGCTCCCTCACGCGGTAAGCTGGCAAAAAGACCCTTGGGCTACCGGGGGACAAGACATGAGGAGTGAGCCGATGAAGCTGATTATCCGGGTTGTAACGGCGCTGGTGCTGACGGTGGTTGTGCTGGCGGGGCTGGTGCTGCTGCTGCCGGGCGAAAAGATCGCGCGGCTGGCCGCCGATCAGCTGGAGACGCAGACCGGCCGCAAGCTGGATTTTGGTGGCAAAGTGCGGTTCACCTTCTGGCCCACGCTGGGGGTGAAGGCGGACGCGGTGACGCTGTCCAATGCGGATTGGGCGGGTCCCGAGCCGATGCTGCGGGCCGAGCGGCTGACCATCGGGGTGGCGGCGGCAGAGCTGCTGCAGGGCGACGTGCGAGTCACGGAAGTCTCGGCGATCCTGCCGCATCTGAACCTGGCCACCAACGAGGACGGAACCGGCAATTGGGTCTTTGGCGGTGGTGCGCCAGCCTCCGGCGGCACGGGTTCAGGAAGCAGCAGCGCGCTGCCGCTCAGGATCGAGGCGGTGGAGCTGACCGGGGCCTCGCTGCGCTATGCTGCACATGGCGAAGCGCCGGTGGAGATGAAGAGCATCGACCTCAGCCTGCTGTGGCCGGACCCGGCGGGAACGGTGATTGCCAAGGCAACCCTGCGCCCGGCCGGGGAGCCGGTGGAGGTGGATGCCGAGATCGGCACCTTTGCAGCGTTTCTGGCCGGTGAGGTGTCCTCCATCGGGGCAACAGTGACGGCACCGGGCGGCAAGGCGCGGTTTGACGGTCATGCCGATATCAATGGCGAAGCCAGCGGGCGGCTGACTTTTGGCGCCGGGAACGCGTTGCAGACGGGTGCCGCACTGGGGCTGGCCCTGCCGGATGCCTTGGCGCAAAAGACCGTGTTCGGCGCCGATGTGACCTATACCGCCGACGGGCGGCTGTCGATGCGCGATCTGGCGGTTGAGCTGGGCGGCAACAAGCTGACCGGCGCCGCGGATGCAGAATTCAAGGAGCGGCCTGAGTTCACTGCGCAACTGCGCGGCGGCGCGTTGGATTTCTCTGCGTTTACCGGCGGGCCGGGCGGGTCCGGGAGCGGCGGGGCAGCCGCGGCTGGCTGGCCGAAGGGCGCAATCGATGCCTCGGCGCTGGGGCTGGCGGATGCTGTCGTGGACCTGTCCTTTGATAGCCTGAAAACCGGTAGCGTGATCCTGGGCGCCAGCACGCTGAACCTTACGGTTGAGCGCAGCCGCGCGGTGCTGAAATTCCTGCCGGCGTCCATGTTCGGCGGCCGGATGCAGGGACAGGTGGTTGCCAACAACCGCAATGGCCTGTCGGTGGGTGGCAAGCTTTCGTTCAACGGCATCCGTCTGGAGCGCGCGCTGGGAGAAACCGCGGGCTACAGCCGGCTGAACGGCGAGGCGCTGGGGGAATTGGAGTTCCTAGGGGCCGGAAACTCGGTAGACGCGATCATGCGCTCGCTCAGCGGCAAGGGCTGGCTGGAAGCGGGCAGGGGGTTTTTTACCGGTTTCGATCTGGAGCAGCTGATGCGCTCGGGCGGCAATGGCGGCAGCACCGTGTTTGATCAGATGACAGCCAGTTACACGATTGAAGGCGGCAACCTGCGCAATCAGGATCTTCTGGTTCTGCTCAAGGGGTTCCG
>NZ_LUKH01000333.1:0-2815 GCF_001593695.1 Leisingera sp. F5
GGCCAGGATCCGCGGATAGGCCTGATGCACCTGATCCACCAGCTGCGCGGCCCAAGCGGTGGCAGTCGGCACCACCCCCAGCACCAGAGTGCCAGTCACTTCGCCGCGGGATGCCGCAATCTCCTGCTCCAGTGCCTTGGCATCGTCCAGGATCGAGCGCGCCCGGCGCACAATCATCATGCCTTCCTCGGTCAGCCCTTGGAACCGGTTGGCCCGGCGCACGATGGACAGGCCCAGCCGTTCCTCCAGATTGCGGATCCGCATCGAAAACGCAGGCTGCGAAATACCGCAATCAGCAGCGGCCTTGGCGAAATGCTGATGCCGCGCCAGCGCCGTCAGCAGCTGAAGGTCTTTAAGTTCGATCATGACCAAACCTTACGCTGCCGCTGCCGCACTGCGCAATGGGATCTGCTGCGCCCTCAGGAGCCGCTGTGCGCTTCAGCCTGACGAGCAGACGCGCCGAAAAGCTCAGTCAATTCTTCCAGGGTTTCCGCAGCGCTGTGCAACCGTCTGGTTAGATCCGGGTGCTCCGCCAATGCCTGCAGCAGCAGGCGTTCACGGATATCCTGCAGTCTCTCTGACACATGGCAGCCTTCCTCAGTCAAGCTGTAGGTGACTCCGGAGCGGCCCGCCCCTTGTTTGCGGGTCAGCCCGGCAGAGGCAAGTTTGCGCAAGGAATACTGAATGTTGGGGATGTCGGTCCGGTTGGTGGCCTGGGCCAGTTCCTTGATTGTTTTGGACTGGCCGCCCTTGCCGATCAACTGCAGCAGAGTAATTTCTGCACTTGCCATGGACATGGTGCTGAGCTGCTCAAAACTGCCAGCCTGCCATCGGGTCAAACCCTCTCCCGCCCTTTGAATCGCCATTTCCAGCATATGCAACCCGCCATCCGGCGACATCTCAACAGCCGTGTCAGCGGCCAGGCCAGCAGTCAAACAAGATAAAGGGGAACGGTCGACTTTATTATCCAACGAACAACTCCGAAAAAATAAATTATAGCTGCCCTGAAAAGGCATGAAGACAGCGGATCAGAAAATGTCTCTGCCCAAAGCCGCCTGTCCGGCAACGGCATGCAGTCAATCCCTGCATGTAGCGGCGGCGTCGGAAGTCCTTCTGAAAAACCTACTCAAATTACCCGCAACATATCCAACCAAATCCAAGAGATTTCAATACCCGGCGTCGCCATCTGTTGCGCAACACCAAAGGTAGCCTGAATAATCTGAACAGCCGAGTTAGGTGGATTTTCCGCTCCTGATCCGGCAGCGTTGCCGGGACGAAGGAGTGAAAATGGCTAGACAGCCACGGCGAAACCACAGCCCTGCCTTTAAGGCGAAAGTCGCTTCGGCAGCATTGAAGGGCGACAAGACGATGAGCGAGCTGGCGACGCATTTTGACGTGCATCCGAACCAGATCAAGCAGTGGAAGGATCAGCTTCTGGATGGCGTGACGGATGTCTTTGACGACACGCCGAAGACTTCCAAGGAGCCGGATGTCGATGCCAAAACGTTGCATGCAAAGATTGGCCAGCTGACGCTGTAGAATGGTTTTTTGGAATGAACGCTCGCCAAAACCGGTCTGTTGGGGAGCGCAAAGAAAGGACCAGTGGATGTCGCGAGCAACTTGGCGAGCGTCTTCATGTTCTTCGCGGGTGATCTTGCGTGCGTCGGCATTCGGGCAGCATTTGGCTTTGGACGGGCAGGCCTGGCAGAGTTCTTTCAGCGCGCGATACCGGGCAGTGCCTTTTCCGGCCGCCCCCCGGTTGGGGTCGGAGTAGTTGCGGCGGAATTGCTTCAGTTCGTGGCCTTCAGGGCAGATGTATTGATCTTTAGCGGCGTCGCGTTCGAAATCAGCCCGGGTCCAGGTGCCATCGTTGCGCCCTGACTTGTCGAAGACGGGAATATGCGGGGCGATCTTGCGGCCGACCAGCCAGCCCAGCATCGGCGCGGTGCCGTAGGCCGTGTCCGCGATCAGGCGTTCGGGATGCAGATCGAACCTCGCCTTCACCCGCTCCAGCATGGTCCTGGCCGATCCAACCTCGGCTTGCCTGATCGGCCGGCTCGCGTCGATGGCCATGCGCTGACCGCTGACCAGACCCTCCTCGATACACCGCGCGACGGTTGTCTCGAAGAGATGCCGCAACAGTTCGCTATCGCGAAACCGGCCATGAATTGCCCGGCAGGCGATTGCGAAGCAATCTGCCGAAAGGGGCGGTTCTTTGAATACGTCGAGTGATCCGGAACCCGGTCACTCAGATCGAGCCGGCAAAACCACCGGTACGCCAAGTTCAGATGCACCTCCTCACAGAGCCGGCGTTCGGACCTGATGCCGAAGCAATACCCGACCAAGAGCATCCGGATCAGCAATTCAGGGTCAACGGACGGACGGCCAGTGTGACTGTAGAAATCCGCCAGATAGACGCGGATGCCCGTCAGATCGACAAAACGGCCGATGGCCCGCAGAAGGTGATCGTGCGGGACATGATCTTCCAGCGAGAACCCGCAGAACATCGCCGGCTGCGCTTCCTTCCTCGGCCCCATTATCGCCAATCCTCCCGCCCGGTAAAGGAATTGAATCAGCGGGATGTCTCCCGATCAAGTGCGAGTTTTTCAACGGAATACGCCCTTTTGGCTGGACCGTAGACCTCACCGGCATTTTTGTAGGGCCAATGGGATTTGGACAAGCCAAACGCCTTTGGCCGTCAGGGTGAGGGCGCGGCCCTCCCCCTCGGGCAACTCTTCTAGACAGGCCGTGTCCTCGCTTTCAGCTGCGGGCCGCACCTACCTGTCGAAAAGCATTGCCTCGCCCCCACCCGCGT
>NZ_LUKH01000334.1:0-2814 GCF_001593695.1 Leisingera sp. F5
GAGCATTTTGCCCAGACCATCCGGGCGGTGCGCCACCGCAGCCCGAAGACGACAATTGAAATCCTGACGCCGGATTTCCTGAAGTGCGCCCCCTCAGTGCTGGAGACCGTGGTCGAGGCGCGCCCCGACGTGTTCAACCACAATCTGGAAACCGTGCCGGGCCTTTACCCCGAAGTCCGCGCTGGTGCGCGCTACTTCCACTCCCTGCGCCTGCTTCAGCGGGTTAAGGAACTGGACCCGTCGATGTTCACCAAATCCGGCATCATGGTCGGCCTGGGCGAGGATGCACAGGCGGTGAAACAGGTGATGGATGACATGCGCGCTGCAGACATCGATTTCCTGACCATCGGCCAGTATCTGCAGCCGACGCCGAAACACCATGCGGTGGACCGCTTCGTGACGCCGGATGAATTCAAGACTTATGAGAAAGCCGCTTATGGCAAGGGGTTCCTGATGGTTTCGGCGACGCCGCTGACGCGGTCTTCCTACCATGCCGGTGATGATTTTGCCCGCCTGCGCGAGGCGCGCAACAAAAAGCTGGGGCTTGCATGACGCCCGAGCGTTTGGCGCGGCTCACCCGGCTGCGCCATGCACTGCATCAGATCCCCGAAGTGTCGGGCGTCGAGGAAAAGACCGCCGCCATGGTGGCGGACTACCTGCGCCAATTTGAACCGGATCAGCTGCTGACCGGGCTGGGCGGCCACGGAATTGCCGCGGTTTACAATGGCAGGGCAGACGGACCCACCGTCCTGATCCGCTGCGAGCTGGACGGGCTGCCGATCGAGGAGCTTTCGGATCAGCCTTACCGCTCCACCCATCAGGGCCGCGGCCATCTATGCGGTCATGACGGTCATATGACCATGGTTGCTGCCCTGGCAGAAGATCTCTCTGCCAGCCGTCCTGCCAAGGGCCGCGCAGTGCTGCTGTTCCAACCGGCTGAAGAAACCGGCAAGGGTGCGCCTGCGGTCATCGCCGATCCCGCGTTTCAGCAGATCGCACCGGACTATGCATTTTCTCTGCACAATCTGCCGGGCTTGCCAGTGGGGCAGGTGGCTTTGTCTGCCAGTTCCGCCAACTGCGCGTCGCGCGGAATGCGGATCCGGCTGGCCGGCAAGACCTCCCATGCGGCGGCCCCCCAGGACGGGATTTCACCTGCCAATGCCATTGCGCAGCTATTGTCAGGCCTTGCGGGCTTGGGTAGCGGCGCTGAACTGGGGCCGGAGTTTGCCCTGGTCACCCTGACTCACGCGCGGCTGGGCGAGGCCACTTTTGGCATTGCGCCCGGTTATGGCGAGGTTTGGGCCACGCTGCGCACCGTCACCGATGCCCGCATGGAGCAGTTGATTGCTGCTGCAACGGCGCATGTGGAACAGGCCTGCGCTGCAGCTGGGCTGACATTTTCAATCGAATTTGATGACGTATTTGACGCCTGCACCAACCATCCTGAAGCGGTCGCCGTTCTGCGTGCGGCTGCCGCGGCGGCGGGGTGCCCGGCACAGATGCAGGACGTGCCTCAACGCTGGTCCGAGGATTTCGGCCAGTTCGGCAAACAGGCGAAAGCGGCGATGTTCTGGCTCGGCTCCGGCGTGGATCAGCCGCAGCTGCACAATCCGGATTACGATTTCCCGGATCCGGCGATCCCGGTCGGGGCCGGGATTTTCCTGCACACGGTCAGAAGCCTGCTGGGCTGAGCGTTACTTCAGCAGCGCGTCGACAACGGCAACCGCGCCGATAATGGCCAGGGTGTCTTTCACGACCTCATAGATTTTGCCGTTCTGACGCACGTACCGGTGACCGTCGCGCGGCGGATTTAGGCCCCAGCGATCGTAGTCTTTCACATAAATCCAGTCGCCGCCCTGGATATGGCCTTGCCTTGCCTGGCGTTTTTTCACCTGGCCGGGCGCATGATGGGCGGCACTGTTGTTATGGCCCGGCGCCTGTTTTTTCGGTCCTGCAAGGGTCGCGGCGGGGGCAAGGGCGAGGCTTGCTGCTGCAATTGCGGCCACTATCGCGGTCTTTTGCATTGCGGATTTCCTGTGATCACTGCTTTGGGTTCACAGATGATCAAGGCTGACAGAAAAGGCAAATCCGCTGCGCCGGAAAGCGCCGGCGGCGGGTGGAAACCGGCGGTCCGGCGCCGGTTTCCTTGCACACTTTGCCCGGGTGCGTTTTTCTGCGGATTGTGGCTTTGCTGCATATGCGGGCGCAATGAACCTGCGGGCGGTTGTGCAGGCCGCAGGAGTGCAAAACTCTTAGGGTGCGGCGGGCCGGAAGCGGATCAGCCCTCGTCCGTGAACCGCACCTTGCCAATGTGCGGCAGGTTCCGGTTGCGTTGCGCATAATCGATGCCATAGCCCACGACAAATTCGTCCGGGATTTCAAAACCCACCCAGTCAGAGCGGAAATCCACCTCGCGCCGCGACGGCTTGTCCAGCAGCGCAATCGATTTCAGCCGCGCCGGATTGCGGCTTTGCAGCAGATGGGTGACGTGATTCAGCGTGTGTCCGGTGTCGACGATATCCTCGACCACCAGCACGTCGCGCCCTTCAATAGCGCCGCGCAAGTCTTTGAGAATGCGCACTTCCCGACTGCTTTCCATTGCGTCTCCGTAAGAGGAGGCTTCCAGAAAATCGACCTCGATCGGCAGATCCAGCTCGCGCACCAGATCGGCGATGAACACGAAACTGCCGCGCAACAGGCCGACCACGACCAGTTTGTCGGTGTTCTTGAATTCCGCCTGAATTTCCGAACAAAGCTCCTCGATGCGTGCTGCAATGGCCTTGGCCGAGATCATCACATCAATGACATATGGAC
>NZ_LUKH01000335.1:0-2804 GCF_001593695.1 Leisingera sp. F5
GGGTGAATGATGACTGACGACGTATGGAAACGGGACGAGATCCAAAGCCCCTGCATCAAGATCTGCGTCGTCCACCCGGAGGCGCGCATCTGCACCGGCTGCTACCGCTCCATCGACGAGATCCGCGACTGGTCCAGGATGAGCAACGACGAACGCGCCGGCATCATGAACGATCTGCCGGAGCGCGCCAGCAAACTGGTCAAGCGCCGCGGCGGCCGCGGCGCAAGGTTAAAGCGCAGCTAACGCGGCGCGCGGTGAGGTAAGGCTCTGTCAATCATGCGGAATAAATTCTGACCCAATGTTTCGCGCGCGAAACATTCAGGCAGAATTGCTGACCTATCCTCTTCGGGTGCGGGAAATCAAAGTGCGCCATCTTTGTGTCGATGGAGGGACAAGACAGGTCGAAGCTGCTTCAAACATTTTCTTGCAAGAGTTTGAAGCGCCTGTTTCCATGGCGGACAATCCTCCAATTCCGGAAGCGATTTGATGAACTTTTTTCAACGCCTGCTCAACACATTCTCAAAATCAGATCCCCTGCCGGCTCAAGGGAGGCCAAGCACTCCTCCCGGAGAATCTCTGCTTCAGGGGGTTTACGAACTCTCCTTAGGAAACCCGCTCGCAAAGGAAGCCGCAGAATACGCCCTCAGCGGTCAAGCTTCCGGCGAAGAGGATTTTCATGATCTGATGACTTACTGCCCCAAAGCGGGGGTGATCTGCTACGCCTTGGAAAAATGCGGCCTTCTCGCCAGGGTGGACTGGGCGGAAGAAGCCTCAGAAGTGGTGCAGTGGTTCGAAGAAATCTTCGAACGCGCAGGTGTCGTGTGGTCGAAGGACGAAAGCAATGACTTGGTTGAGAAAGCGAACAAGGCAGGGCTGAAACGCGGCGAAGCCGTCGGCTTCGTGTATCTCGCAGCCCAATCACGGGCGTCACAAGTCGGCTTCGAAATCCTGGATATCAATACCGGGTCAGATCAGCACGCCTTCTTTGCGGTACCGAAGGCAACCGCCGCCAAATGGCGCTTTGTAGACCTTGGACAAGGAATGCGGATAGAAAACCCGGATTGGCAAATCAAGGAGCTCGCAAACGCCCATGGCTTTGAGCTAGCGTATCCCGCTCACCCAAAGAAGTCGCTTAGGCTGTTTCCACTCGACCTCTGATCTCAGGTCAGGAAGTAGCCGCCTAAGACACGCTGCGTGTCTGGCTGGAGCAAGTTTAGCGGCCATCGAACTCAGATCTGAAAGCTGACACCTACCCCTCCGCCAGCCACCCTTTGGTCCAATCCGCCAGCTCCGGGCGGAAATAGGCGATCATGCGCCCCTCTTCCGGCGCAGATGCCGCCTCGCCCCAGGGCGCAACTCCGTGCAGGCACAGCCGGTGCATCAGATAGGACTCGCCAGGCCTGGCCGGCAGGGTGATCCGCGGGCAGGTCTCAAACACCTCAGCGCGGGCGGCAGTATAGGCATCGGTCACATCCACCTCCGCCCAGGCCTCCGGCGGCACGCCCTCAAAGGCCGCAGCAAAGGCGCGGCGCATAATCCTGTGGCTGCCCTCCCAGATCACCAGGGGCGAGGCATCGGGGCTGCTTTCATTGAGCGGAATGCCCAGCACCCAGGCATGCGGCTCCTCCACCTTGCGGCGGCGGTGCGCGCCAAACATCTTCACCCCGTCCACATGCGCCGCATCGCGTTTGACGCGGTAGCGGAAGGCGGCCTCGCCCTCGCCCGGCCGCGGGCGCGGATAACCTGGAAAGACCGAGGACACCTGCGCCCGGTGTAGTCCAGGGATGGGGCCAAGGTGTTGGGTGATGAAGTCCACCGGCGCGCCGGCCAGCGGCGGGCCATCCGGCAGACGGCCCGCAGCGTCATTGGGCAGCGCATCAACGCCGATGAACCAGGTGCGCTCGCATTGGAACCACTCGGCGCAGGCCGGGTCATCCAGCGCCCGGATCCCGTGCTGCAGTGCATCCGTTGCCCAGGCAGAGATTTGCGGGTCACGGGCGAAGCGCACCCAGCCTTTATCCTGAAACTGCTCGAATTTCTCCGGCATGATGTCCCTCTTAATATCCGAAAGCCTTGCGCAGCATGTTCAGTGCCACCAGCACCAAGAACGCTCCGAACACCCGTTTCAACGGCTTGGGGTTCATCGCATGGGCCAGTTTCACCCCCCAGGGCGCAGTGATCAGCGTCATCGCAATCACAATGAAGAATGCCACCAGGTTAACCGCCCCGATCGTGAACGGCGGCCGCGTGGCCGGGTCCAGATCCAGCAGCAGGAACCCCGCCACCGACGGTACCGCGATGATCACGCCAAAGCCCGCAGCGGTCGCCACCGCCCGGTGCACCGCCACCCCGTGCAGGGTCATCAGCGGCACGCCAAAGCTGCCGCCGCCGATGCCCATCAGCACTGACAGGAACCCCACCGCAGGCGACAGCACCAGCCGCTTGCCGCCCTTAGGCATGGCTTCAGCCAGCCGCCAGTCCGCGCGGCCCAGCCCCAGGTAGCAGCCGATCACCAGTGCCAGCCCGCCAAACACCCCCTGCAGCACGGTCGAGCGCAGCGCCGAGGCTGCCAGCACGCCAACCACTGCCCCCAAGGCAATGCCCAGCCCCCAGCTGCGCAGGATCTCCCAATCCACCGCGCCCTTCTTGTTGTGGCTCAGGACGGAGCGCACAGAGGTCACGATGATCGTCGCAAGGGAGGTCGCAAGGCACATCTGCATCAGCTGATCGCCGCCATATCCAAGCGTTTGAAAGGCATAGAAGAAGGCCGGTACCAGCACGATACCGCCGCCAACCCCCAGAAG
>NZ_LUKH01000336.1:0-2803 GCF_001593695.1 Leisingera sp. F5
TTGCCGGCCTGCGCAAGATCATGGCTGAGACTGGCGTAACTGCCGCTGTCTTCACCTCGATGCACAACATCTCGTATTATTCGGGCTTCACCTACTGCGCCTTTGGCCGCCCTTATGGCATGGTGGTGACCGCATCCGAGGCGGTGACCATCTCGGCCGGCATCGACGCGGGCCAACCCTGGCGCCGGTCGTTCTGCGACAACATCACCTATACCGATTGGCAGCGCGACAACTTCTGGCGTGCAATCAAGTCGGTCAGCGGTGCGGGCGCGGTTGTCGGTTTTGAAAGCGATCACCTGACCCTGATGCAGAAGGCCAAACTGGAGAGCTTCCTGGAGCCGTCCAGCCTGGTTGATCTGTACCACCCCACCATGGTTCAGCGGATGGGTAAATCGGCTGCGGAACTGGACATGATCCGTGCCGGTGCCGCTGTCGCTGACGTCGGCGGCTTTGCAATCCGCGATGCGGTCAAAGAAGGCGCGCGCGAGATTGATGTGGCGATGGCCGGCCGCGATGCGATGGAGCTGGAGATTGCCAAGCGGTTTCCGGATGCCGAATACCGTGACAGCTGGGTCTGGTTCCAGTCCGGCATCAACACCGATGGCGCCCATAACCCGGTGACGGGCCGCACCCTGCAGCGTGGCGATATCCTGTCGCTGAACACCTTCCCGATGATCTCGGGCTATTACACCGCGCTGGAACGGACCATGTTCGTGAAAGAAGTGGATGCCGAGTCGCTGCGGATCTGGGAGGCCAATGTGGCGGCGCATGAGCTGGGCATCTCGCTGCTGAAGCCGGGCGCAAGCTGTGCAGAAATTACCCATCAGATCAACGCCTTCTTTGAAGAGCAGGATCTGCTGCAATACCGCACCTTCGGCTATGGCCACTCCTTTGGGGTTCTGTCCCACTACTATGGCCGCGAGGCCGGGCTGGAGCTGCGCGAGGATATCGATACGGTGCTGGAGCCGGGCATGGTGATCTCGATGGAGCCGATGCTGACCATCGCTGACGGCCAACCCGGTGCCGGCGGCTACCGTGAGCACGACATCCTGATCATTCACGAGGATGGCAACGAGAATATCACCAAATACCCCTATGGGCCGGAGTTCAACGTCGTCGGCTGAGGCAGGCTGAAAGCGGAAAAGCAGGGGGTGCCATGTGTGCACCCCCTGTGTACCGGTCAGGCACCTGCGGGGGTGAGCCAGACTGGTTGCAGGTCTGGAAGCGGGCCGTCAGCCGTTCTTGCTGTTCAGAACCTTTGCGATTGCGGATTCACCGCAGGCCTCTTCAATGTTCGGGTCTGGCGCACCCGAAAGACCGATTGCGCCGATCAACGTGCCCTCGTGGAACAGCGGCAGACCTCCGGTTAGCAGCAGGATGTCGTCTTCCATTTTTCCCAGCTGGCTGTATCCGTCCGCCTGGGGTGCCATATTGAGAACAGATGTTGATACCTTCAGGGACGCGGCCGTATAGGCCTTCCGGAAGCTGGTATGAATGGTGTTTGCACCAGTGCCTTCTCCCCGGAAAAAATAGAGCAGCCGGCCTTGGTCATTCACGACAGAGACCGATACTGCCGTCTCTTGTGCACGGCAATCTGCAAGCGCCTCTTTGGCGACCGCTTCGGCAATTTCGGTTGTCAGAGCCGGGCGGTTCGGAATTTCGACCGCTGAGGCAGTAGCGGCCGCGAGCAATCCGGCCGCAGCCGCGCCGAAGATTACCATTTTCATCTTTTGGACTCCCTTGTAGCAAATGCTGCGGAGACTACGTGTAGGGCCGGAATGAAAAGACAATCTGGATTGTTTTCCCGATGAAAAATGTGAACTTCCGGAATTGGCTTGACCATTGCTCTGACGAAACCAGGCAAGCGGTGCATGGCAAGGCACGGGGGAGGTGCATCCCCAAAGGAGGCTTGGTTCACGAAATCGCAGATTCGGCGCAGGAATTGTACTTTATTGAAACTGGCGCGGTACGGTTCGGGGCGACACATGAGGGCGGCAAAGAGCTGATCGTCCGCGATCTTGATGCGGGGGACTGGTTTGGTTTCATCGGGTGCCTTGGGTCCGGTCAGAGGCCGAATGCGGCCTATACGGTAACGGAGACCCGGTTGCAGGTGGTCGACTGGAAAGACATCGAGGAAATAGGTCAGGCAGATCCAAGTCTATGGCAGGCGATTGCAGCTGTCCTGGCTGGGCTTGCTGGTCATTTTTATAAGAATTACGAGAATACGGTTTTTCTCTCGCTGGAACAAAGACTGAAAACCACGCTGCAACAGATTTCCATTTGGCAGAACTCGCGAAAGCTGCAAATCAGCCAGGAAGAACTGGCTGCCATCTTGGGCGTGACCAAAGAAGCTGTGGGCCTTCATCTGAACGGCTTGAAGGCCAAAGGCCAAGTGCAGCTGGGATACAGGAGCATTCACTTGCTGGAGAAGACTGGACCTTAGCCGGATGGCGGCGCGTCAGGCTAACGCCGGCATATAGTAAGACCGGCAGACGCCGGGCGCCTGAATGAAAAAAGTGTTGGCTTGGTCTCCCGGCAAGTGGCCTTCTGGCACGGACGTTGCGCCGGGGCGGGTCTTGGGGCATATGTTCCGCCACGGCATCGCCAGCCTGTATGTTACCCTCTTGCAGACGGCGCACGCACGTGCGCCCCGCGAGGAAGAAAGAGCCACCGCCATGTATGACGCCCCGGAAAAGAAGAAATCCGAATTTGCGCTGATCCAGCTGATGCCGAACATGATGACCATTGGCGCCATCTGTGCCGGCCTGACGGCGATTCGCTTTGCGGTGTTTGGAAATTACAC
>NZ_LUKH01000337.1:0-2802 GCF_001593695.1 Leisingera sp. F5
ACGAATTCATCGGCGGTTCCCTGGGCGAGGGCAAGAAGTCGCTGGCGATCACTGTGCGGCTGCAGCCCAGCGACAAGACGCTGAAGGAAAAGGACATTGAAGCGGTGAGCGGCAAAATCATCGCCAAGGTGACCAAGGCCACTGGTGGCACCTTGCGAGGCTAACGCCGGGACCAAGACTTTTGAGAAAAAGTTTTGGCAAAAGTTGTCGAAAACTTTTGGGCAGCGCACCCGTTGGGGCGCTGCCTTTCTTCGTCACTTGCGGGTGAAAAACTCGGCCAACAGATCGAACACCAGCCGGATCCGGCGGCTGGTGTGCAGCTCGCGGTGGGTCGTGAGCCAGACTGGAAACACAATCGGCTCCATGCCAGGCAGCAGGCGCTCTACCTCCGGTGCGGCGGCTGCGACACTATCCATCATCGGGCAGACGCCAAACCCCTGTTTCACCAGCTCCCACGAGGCCAGCCCGCTGGTGGACTTGATGCGGAAATTGTCAGGCGTCAGGGGAATGCCCAGAGGCGCCATGAATGCGATCGAGCGTTCCACATCGGCAAAGCCTACGAAATCATGGTTTGCCAGATCTGCTGGCGACACAGGGCGGCCGCGCCGTTCCAGATAGCTGGCGGCGGCATAGAAGTGGGCGGTGGCTTCCTGCACCAGACGGGCGATCAGCTCGGGCTGTTCGGGGCGGACGTGGCGGATGGCGATATCAGCCTCGCGCCGCATCAGGTCGCGGATGTCATTGGCGGCGACCACGTCGATGGTGAGCAGGGGCGCGCGCCGATGCAGCTGGTGCAGCACCGGCGGCAGCACATGGGCGGACATCACATCCGAGGCGGTGATCCGCACTGTGCCGTCGATGGATTGCGCCTGGCTGGTGGCGGCCAGACACAACCCATCGGCCGCCGCTCCCATCTTGCGGCTGTGTGAGAGCAGCTCATGCCCCGCCGCGGTCAGAGCCAGGGTGCGGCCCAAACGCTCGAACAGCAAAACACCCAGCTCGCCTTCAAGGGCGGCCACCTGGCGCGACAAAGTAGGCTGGGTGAGGCCCAGCCGGCGTGCTGCCGCCGACAACGAGCCGGTTTCAGCGGTGGCCAGAAAGGCGCGGATATGGTTCCAGTCGGGGTTTTCCATGCAAATACGTATAACAACCTTGCGGATTTCGGCAATTTATCTGTGGTTCCTGCATGGGTAGGGTTCCGGCAACCAAGGAGATCCGCGATGACAGCCGACGCCCGATTTTGGAATAAGATCGCCCCGAAATACGCCAAATCAGAGATCCGCGACGAAGACGCCTACCGCTATGCACTGGAGCGGACCCGGTCTTATTTGAAACCGGAGGACAGCGTGCTTGAACTGGGCTGCGGCACCGGATCTACCGCGATTGAGCTGGCGCGCAGTGTGTCCAAAATCACTGCAACGGACTTGTCGGAAGCAATGCTGGACGTGGGCCGCGAGCGGGCCTGGGATGCGGGCGCGGGCAATGTGGAGTTTCAATGCAGCAGCGCCGGTCAAGCGCCGGAAGGCCCGTTTGATGCGATTCTGGCGCATAACCTGCTGCATTTGCTGCCGGATCTGGCGTTAGTTCTGGACGGTGTGGTGGTGCGGCTGGCGCCCGGTGGGTTGTTCATCTCCAAAACCCCCTGTCTGGGAGAGATGCGCGGCAGCTGGAAATACCGGATGTTTCAGGTCGCCATCCCGCTGATGCGGCTGACGGGATATGCGCCCAGCTATGTAGATTTCATCGATATCCGCACCCTGGAGGCGGCGGTGCAGCGGGCCGGGTTCGACATCATTGAGACCGGCAATTACCCGGCGGACACACCGGGCCGCTATGTTGTGGCGCGGCGGCGCTGAGCCTTTGCTTTTTGCCTGCCAGCCCTAGGTTACAGGGCGGAGGCTTTGATGTTCGAGGACCGGATTTCCGCCGGGCTTCAGCTGGCCGGGCAATTGGCTGAACTGCCAGTGAGAGACCCCGTGGTGCTGGCGCTGCCGCGCGGCGGGGCGCCTGTTGCGCTGCCGGTTGCACAGGCTTTGCAGGCGCCGTTGGACCTGCTTCTGGTGCGCAAGATCGGCATGCCGTCAAACCCCGAGCTTGCGGCCGGCGCGCTGGCGGAGGGCAGTAACCCCATATTTAACAATGCACTGCTGCAGATTGCGGGCCTGAGGCCGGAGGATTTTGCATCCCAGGTTGCGCAGGCGCGGGAGGAGAACGCCGCCCGCCGCGCACGCTATCTGAAGGGGCGGGCATCGGTTGAGCTGGGGGGGCGCACGGCGATCGTGGTGGATGACGGCATTGCCACCGGCGCGACCTTCATGGCGGCGCATATCTGGCTTAAGGAGCGCCATCCTGCCAGTGTTATCCTGGCTGTCCCCGTGGCGCCGCCGGAAGCGGTGGACGAATTGCGCCCGCTGGTGGATACTGTGATCTGCTTGCTGAGCCCGGAGGAATTCCAGGCCGTCGGCGTGCATTACAGGGATTTTAGGCAAACCAGCGACGCAGAGGTCATGGCCGCACTGGCCGCGGCCCCGCCGGCTGGCGCAGGAAAGGACAGAACGTGGCATTGAAGGTTTATCTCTCGGGCGAGATTCACACCGATTGGCGGGAGCAGATCATCGAAGGCGCAAAAGGGCTGGAAGTGAGCTTCAATGCGCCGGTCACAGATCACGGCGCCAGCGACGATTGCGGCGTGGCGGTTCTGGGCGCCGAGGAGAACAAATACTGGCATGACCACAAGGGTGCGATGGTCAACGCGATCCGCACCCGCAAGGGGATTGCCGATGCCGATGTGGTGGTTGTGCG
>NZ_LUKH01000338.1:0-2802 GCF_001593695.1 Leisingera sp. F5
CGGTGTAGCGGGACGCCGCCGGGTTGTCGCCGTCGATGTTGCCGAAGTTGCCCTGGCCGTCGACCAGCGGGTAGCGGACGTTGAAATCCTGCGCCAGACGCGCCATGGCATCGTAAATCGCCGCATCGCCATGCGGGTGATAGTTGCCCATCACCTCGCCAACGGATTTCGCCGACTTCCGATAGGACTTGTCGGGCGTGTAATTGCCCTCGTACATGGCGTAGAGGATGCGCCGGTGCACAGGTTTTAACCCGTCGCGCAGATCCGGAATCGCGCGGCTGACGATGACCGACATGGCGTAGTCGAGGTAGCTCGACTTCATCTCGTTTTCGATCGAGATCGAGGGGCCGCGCGGCGCCGGACGATTTTCGTCTGTGTTTTCAGGTGGTTCGGGCGTATCGCTCACGTCAGGGGCCTGTCAGTTGATCTGCCATATCTTGTTGAGGGGTGTATATCAGAGACTATCTGTAGGGTGCAATGGCGGCCCGGGGGCCACGTTTTGGCAGCCAGCGGGGATGTCTGCTAACACACTGTTTTTATTGATAAGTAAAGATTTGCTTGGCAGCATTTACCTACGAGTTGTCAAACGAGGTAAAAAACCGATGCAGGAGTCCGAAACCGAGCTGATGCTCAAGGGGTATGGTCTGACCACGGCCGAGTTCTTTTATCACATGCCCGATTACGCCCATGTCCTGAACACCTTTATCTGGCAGGACTACGACCTGGCGCCGGATCATCCCCGGCTGTTCGAGTTCATCGAATTCTGGCAGCGGGAAATCGAAGGCCCATTGCATTCTGTCCGTTTCAATCACCGCAAGATGATTGGCCCGGGAGAATGGCGCAACGTGGTCGGAGAGTTTCAGCTGCACTGAACCGGCTGGCTTTTTAATGTGTTTGCAGGGCCGTGCGGCAGGCTTTGCCGTTGCGTGCATGCAGGCGTCGCCCTAATCCTATGCGTGTTTGAAGCACCCGGGCCGGCTCACGGCATTCCTATCGGGACCCGGGGCACAGAGAAAGCAGGCAGGGATTCATGCGCAAGAACTTTTTTGGAAACCAGTTCGAAAACATCTTTGTGGCGTCCTCGACGATCCGGGAGAGTTTTTACGGCCGGGGCGGCGACGATGATTTCACGCTGTATCATC
Source organism: Leisingera sp. F5 (assembly GCF_001593695.1). Classification (NCBI taxonomy): domain Bacteria; kingdom Pseudomonadati; phylum Pseudomonadota; class Alphaproteobacteria; order Rhodobacterales; family Roseobacteraceae; genus Leisingera; species Leisingera sp. F5. The sequence goes on from NZ_LUKH01000338.1 coordinate 1,143, forward strand.
ACGAACCGGATGGTGTGAACATTCCGGATCTGACCGACCGATTCTTTGGCGGCAGCGGCGATGACACGCTGGAACTGTTGAGCTTCAGCGTGACCGCAGACGGTGACAATCTCAGCAAGTACGGCCAGCTCAGCTTTGATGGCGGCAGCGGTTACGACACTGTAAAATCAAAAGTATCTGCGGTCATGTCAGGTGGCTCCACTCTGGATCTGAATACCATTGAGACAAGCGTCATTTCGGTTGAACATTGGTTTTATGACATAGTTTTGAACGCAGTTGCGGGAGATGGCGGCGTCACCATCCAGAGCGGGGTGAAGGACGACACGCTGAATATCTTCCAGCAAGCCGACGCATCGGAAAACAGCATCCGTGTCGACACATCCGCCGGCGCGGACAGCGTCCTGTACACCGCGAACGCCGACGTGAGCGACCTGAAGGTGAACACCGGCAGCGGCAAGGACTATTTCGAGTTCAACGGCAATTGGGGCGTTACTGCAGATATCACGGTGAAAACCGGCAGCGGCAAAGACACAGTTGTCATCAATGGCTCGACCATTGCATCGCCAGGCGGGCTGGACGCGGTGATCAAAACCGGCAGGGGCGCTGATACAGTTGTTCTGGAAGGCATGCATTCAGAAAGTCTGAATGCCGGCGGCGGGTCGGATGATATCTATGTCCTGACCGGCAGCTTTGCGAACGCAGCCGACACCATCAAGACAGGCGGCGGCAGGGACCGTCTGTTTGTGGAATTGGATGCCTATTCGACCGTTGCAGTTGTTGAAGATTTTTCCGCTGCAAAAGACGTTTTTGTGTTTGATCGCCAGGAATCCAGCCGGGCGATCCCAAGAGATACAGACGTCCTGTTCGACCGGGGCGAATGGGAGGCCGCAGAGGAAGACCGGCTGTTTATGGATAACAGCGCGGACAAGCTCTATTTCGGCAGCAACGTCCTGGTGGAATTCACATCGGATGTCGAATTGACAGCCGGCAATTTCACCGTGGGCAACTGGGATTACTAAGCCCCGCCCAAGAGAGGAGGCGTCAGGCCGAGCAGCTGGCGCCTCCCAGAACGCAGAACTTGGCGCAGTGCGGGTGGTTCAGCTGCACCGGACGTTCGGCCTCAGCGAGGGTTTCGCCCATCTCGAACTCAGGCGCGTAAGGCAGCAGTGTGCAAGCCAGCACGGCCGGTGCCTTGGCGCCTTTGCGTTTAACGACCATGCGCGACGAGGCGCACATGACGCTATCCGGGGATTTGCCCAGGATATCCCAGCAGGCGGTGGTGATTTCGGGCACTTCCACGGTTTCGTCCATTTCAGGAAACAAAACGGTCTGACCGGGGTCGTGCGCATCAATGGCAAAGCCATGCGCGGCAAACAGCGCGGCATAGCCGTTGCGGGCCTCCGCCTCGCTTTCTTCCCATACGGTGCGGCCCGCCACGGCCATCTGCACAGCATTGTCGCGCAGCCATTCCATGCCTTCGATGGTTTTGGCAAAGCTGCCGGTTCCGCGTTCCTTGTCGTGCAGGGATTCGCGGTGGTGATCGACCGAGATGCGAAGTGTCAGCTTGTTTCCGAACTCTTCCTGCAAGGCCAGTAATCCGGATTTCACAGTCTTGCGCATCATCGGGCGCATGGCATTGGTCAGGATCAGCACGTCAAAC
>NZ_LUKH01000339.1:0-2801 GCF_001593695.1 Leisingera sp. F5
GGCTTTTTGGTTTTCAGGACACAGGCCAGCCCAGAGGGTCCCAAGCTATGGCCATGAATTTGTAAACAGCCGGTTTTTCCCGTTGCAGAGGCTGCAAAGCACGGTTATACCCCGCTTTAACGACGCACCTGTAGCTCAGCTGGATAAAGCGCTGCCCTCCGAAGGCAGAGGCCAGATTTGTTAAGGCGCTGAGTTGTAAGGAAAATCAGGGTCTATTTCCCGCCCGCATCTGTTACACGCAACAAAAACACGGTCCCGTAGCTCAGTTGGATAGAGTGCTTGCCTCCGAAGCAAGAAGTCACAGGTTCGAATCCTGTCGGGACCGCCACACACCTGCCAAGGCAGAAAAAAGCCCCAGCAATCGCCGGGGCTTCGCTACTTTCAGGTGAGGGCCGCCCTCCTATTTGGATTTCGCGGCCCGGCGCTTGGCCTGCCGCACATGATGGACATTCAGCGCAGACGCCACACGCCGCACCATGTCCGAATGATCCGCGCCCGGCTCTAGCCGCACCAAATCGCCGTTGACGATCACTGCCACGCCACGCGCCGACAACTCGCCAAGGAACCAAGCGGCATCCTTTTCGGAGAGGCCAATGCAGAACGGCGCAGCGATCACCAGAGTGTCACCGGCCTGAACCGCCTGCAAAAACGCCTCACGCTCGACAAGCTGCCCGCGTGTAATTGAGGCTGCCAAAAGCGTCTGGCTTTGTCACCACAAGGCATTGTCGTAACTGTCTCCGGCGCTGCCGGCAGAGGGATCGATACCAGCTTCTCCCAACCGCTCTGTGTATTTGATCGACAGGTATTGGCTGCCGTGGCCGGCGTGGTGAACAAGCCCTGAGCCTCCCCCAATGAAGTGGTCCGTCCCTATGTTTAGGAAAGCCGAGGACCATAGATGGCCAATAAGAGACCGAAGCCCGAAGAGATTGTCGTGAAGTTGCGGCAGGTTGAAGTCCTGATGGGGCAAGGCATGCCCCGGATTGATGCAATCAGGCAGATCGGCGTGACTGAACAAACTTATTACCGCTGGAAGAAGAAGTACGGTGGAATGGGCACAGAGCAGCTTAAGGAACTGAAGCGGCTTCAGAAAGAGAACGAGCGCCTGCGTAGGGCGGTTTCGGACCTGACACTGGACAAATTGATCCTGTCCGAGGCCGCAAAGGGAGTGAGGGGCGTCCCGGAAACGGTCATCAGACCGTTTCAGCCCAGAACGGGCGGAGCCCCTGAGCCCCTCGCGCCGCCGCGCCTGCATCGATCTTGTGCGCAGCCAAATGAAGGTTTCCGAGCGTCGTGTTTGCCGCGTCCTGGGCCAGCACCGATCCACACAGAGACGAGAGACGGTTGGTCGGGCTGACGAAGACCGTCTGGTTGCGGACATGATCGAGCTGACACGTCAGTATGGACGATACGGCTACCGTCGGATTGCTGCTCTGCTGAGAGACGCAGGCTGGCCCCTATCGGCAGCATGCTGCGCATGCGCCTGCCGGGCAATGGGTGAACGATAAACGTGTCGAACGTCTATGGCGGCGAGAGGGGCTAAAGGTTCCAATGAAGCAACCCAAGAAGGAACGGCTCTGGCTTAACGACGGTTCATGTGTCCGGCTACGGCCAGAGTATCGCAATCACGTTTGGTCGTACGACTTCGTGCATCACCGAACGGATGATGGCAGGGCCTTCAGAACATTGAACATTCTGGATGAATGCAGCCGGGAGTGTCTTGCGATCCGGGTGAAGCGAAAGCTGAACTCGACCGAGGTCATCGACGTGCTACGGCCCGGAGTTCATCGCGGAGGCCGTCAGGGGCTGGATCAAAGCTGTCGGGGCCAAAACGGCGTTCATTGAACCAGGGTCACCTTGGGAGAATGGCTATTGCGAAAGCTTCAACGGGCGAATGCGCGACGAGCTGCTGAACGGGGAAGTTTTCTACTCACTACGTGAGGCGCAAATCATCATCGAAAGCTGGAGGAAACACTACAACACCAAAAGACCCCACAGTGCTCTGGGCTACCGCCCACCGGCTCCAGAGGCCATCGTCCCGATGGACCAAAGGCCAACCATGCACTAACTTTCAATTTGGACCACTCAAGTGGGGCTACTCAACACCCCTTTTTCCAAACACTGCAATTAGGCTTGATACGCTATTTACAGCGCGCATCGAGCTTTCGATTAGTTCACCCCTTCCAACAAACCTCTGAGGATCAGTAATAACCGCAGACGTAAATCCAACCTTCGGATCGAGCGGCTCAAAATCATCCAGCATATCTGCTCCCAAACCAATGCGTCAGTTGGCCCGACGCTATTTTTTTCGGCGATGAAAAGCAACGGGTTGACAGTACGTGTAGTCATTCTCTCAAAAGCAAATCTGCCTGTCTCGGGATGAGAAGCAGCGATGCTCGCTGCACGGGTTGGAGCGGCACGCCAGCTCTGCGCTGAAAGCGATAAAGCATGCTATCAGCCTAACAGGAGAGCGAGGGTCACCGCAAAGGCCGTGAAATGTATGGAACTTACCACCGTATTGGCGCGTAGCGCCAATATATATGGGAGAGAGACAACCGGAAAGCACTTAGCTGGGGGGGTGATGCAACGCTTACGCTTGAACTTGTTGGAGAATTGGCGGGGCTGATGTCTTTAGGGCAACCTGAATCGAAAAAGCCCCCGCTTTTTGCGGAGGCTTGGTCGGAAACGCTGGTTGCGGGAGCAGGATTTGAACCTGCGACCTTCAGGTTATGAGCCTGACGAGCTACCTGGCTGCTCCATCCCGCGTCAGGGTTTATTTGAGATCGTATTGAGAGATATTGGAT
>NZ_LUKH01000340.1:0-2798 GCF_001593695.1 Leisingera sp. F5
TCTTTTCATTTTCTGAGATTGCTATTCATTGTGCCAGCCATCATTGATGGTCAAATTTCAAGTCAGCCGCGGGCACTGGCCCGTGCCGCAATCAGCGCCCCGCCGGTAATCAGCGCCGCCGCCAGTGCCAGCCCCCATGAAGCCGCCGCGATGCCCGACAGCACCAGGACAAGCGTCGACAGCAAAGGCGCCGCATAAGAACTGGTGCCGAGCATCTGAATGTCGCCCTGCTTGACGCCAATGTCCCAGACATAAAACGCCAGCCCCACAGGCCCGAGGCCCAGCAGCAGGGTTGAAACCCAGCCCAGCGTGCCCGCAGGCCAGACCGTCTCCTCCAACGCGAAATGCAGCCCCCACGAGGCCACGGCTGTGGCCAGGCAGAAAACAGCAACCGAGCTGGTCGGTGCCTTGCCAACCAGCCGCGACAGTACCGAATAGCCCGACCAGGTCAGCGCACAAAGCAGCGCCAGACCGTAACCGGGCAGATACTGCGCCCGAAACCCTTCACCGCCTCCCGAGATAATGGCCGCCGCCCCGGCAAACCCCAGTGCCGCGCCGGCAAGATGCCCCGCTTTCAGCTTCTCACCGGGCAACAGACCGGAAAACAGCACAATCAACAGGGGCCACAGATAGGCGATCAGCCCGGCCTCTGCTGCCGGTGCAAGCCGCAGCGCCGAGAAGTACAGCGCGTGGTAGCCGAACAGCCCCAGGGTGCCGAAGATATAGACCCGCAGCGGCACATAGCGCAGGTGTTTGAGCTTGCCTGCGGCGGCGGTCCAGATCATCCCCAGCGTGCCGCCGATGGTGAAACACAGCGCATTCAGCAGCAGCGGTGGCGTTGGCTCGGACCCCACGGTCAGCACCGCCAGCAGTGCCCATAGCAGCACAGCGATAAAGCCGATGGCGGTCGCGCGGGTCTTGGTCATGGCGGCGGGATGTCCTCGACAGGAATGATCTCAAAAGCCTCCGAGACGTAGGCGGTTTTATCAATCTCGGCAACAAACCAGTCCCGGAATGCTGCGATCTGCGGCCGCGTCTCGGTGCCGGGCGCGCAAAGAAACCGGAAATGCGCCTTGGTCTCAATTGCGGTCTTGAACGGGGCCACCAGCCGGCCTGCGTGCAGATCGGTGACCGCCATGCCACGCCGCCCCAAGGCCACGCCGGCCCCCGCGGCAGCGGCGTCAATCGCATGGTCAGCCTGCGAGAAATGCGACCCATGCGTCGGTGTGAAATCAATGCCTTGAGTGCGGAACCATGCGGGCCAATCGCAGGGCGGGTCCAGAAAATCTATGGATTCGTCAAAGATCAATGGCGCCTCCATCAGGCTTTCGGGTGAGGTGTACTGCTCTGCCAGCTCTGGAGACATCACCGGCGTCACCCATTCCGGCGGCACCCGCAGCACATAATACCCTTCATCCGGGCCATAGCCGAACCGGATCGCCACATCGACGTCATCGCGGACAAAGTCCAGCATCCGCAGGGTGGCCGAAAACCGCAGGTCGATCTCAGGATGGGCGCGGGCAAATTCATACAGCCGCGGCGCCAGCCATTTCGCCGTCAGCCCCGGCCCGGCTGTTATTGTCAGCGTGGTGTTGTCCTGCAGCCGCCGCACCGAACGCCAGGCGGCGGTCAGCTCCTCGAACCCTTCCGCCGCTCCGGGGGCCAGAGCCTTGCCCGCCTCGGTCAGTTCCACCGCGCGGTTCAGGCGGCGGAACAGCGGCTGGCCCAGATGCTCCTCCAGCGACTTGATCTGAAACGACAGTGCAGCGGGGGTCACGTTCAGCTCTTCCGCCGCTTTGGCAAAAGACATGTGGCGGGCAGCGGCATCAAAGGCGCGCAGAGCGGTGAGGGGCGGTAGGCGGTCAGACATTTCACACAAGTACAGCTTAACTGAACCTCTGCAAAGTCTCGTTTGTGCGTTTGACGGAACGTCCTCATATTGAATGCAGGTAATGGATACTGATCCGAAAAGGAGGCCGAAGATGCTGGAATACTCTGCTGATGCCGCCGTGAAGTCTGCCATGGCCCGTGCCCATGCCGAACGCGGTCAGGTGCTGAAACAGGCCTGGACCTGGCTGTTTGGCGCGCGGCCTGTGCCAGCCCTTCGTCCCAAGGTTTCCCGCTGGGCCTGAGCGCGCTCTGATTTCAGAAAAAGGCACTTACGGGATAGAAAAGGGCCGGTCCATCAGGACCGGCCCTTGCCCTTTCTTCCGATACGAAAGATCAGAGGAAGACCCGTTTAGACAAAGAACTGTGCGCCGTTGGCCGATATGGTCGAGCCGTTAATGAAGCCCGATTCGTCGGAGGCCAGGAAGGCCACGCAACGGGCGATCTCTTCCGGCTCACCCAGACGGCCGGCCGGGATCTGGCCAATGATGGACTCGCGCACTTTTTCCGGAACCGCCATCACCATTTCGGTGGCGATATAGCCGGGGCAGATAGCGTTGGCGGTGATGCCTGCGCGCGCGCCTTCCTGGGCCAGCGATTTCACGATACCCAGATCGCCCGCCTTGGTCGCAGCATAGTTCACCTGGGCGAACTGGCCCTTCTGGCCGTTGATCGAGGAGATTACGACAACGCGGCCGAACTTGCGCTCGCGCATGCCGGGCCAGATCGGGTGAACGGTGTTGAACACGCCGGTCAGGTTGGTGTCGATCACTTCCTGCCATTGCTGCGGCGTCATCTTGTGGAACGGCGCGTCGCGGGTGATGCCGGCATTGGCGACCACGATGTCGATCGGACCCAGATCCGCTTCGACCTTGGCAATGCCGGCGGCGCTGTCTTCGTAGTTGCCAACA
>NZ_LUKH01000341.1:0-2797 GCF_001593695.1 Leisingera sp. F5
CCATCCGGGTGCGGTATCATCATACCAGAACCCGAAAGCGCCCGCGGCGTCGTGTGTGAGAGTATGCAGATCCAGCATCGCGGGAATGATTGCCTGTTGTCTGATGTTCACCAGCGGCGCCGAAAAGTAAGTGTTTTTCTGCTCCTGGGCGCTGGCTGGGACCGCTGGGGTTAGAAAAAGGCGGAGGCCGGCGGGCGGCCTCCGCCACCGGTTATTTCAGGGCGGTCAGGGTCAGTTTGCCTTTGACCCGTTCGGCGACGAACTCAATCGCGTCGCCGGCTTTCAGCTGCTCCAGCATCGTGTCATCGGCGACCCGGAACACCATGGTCATCGCCGGCATGTCCAGATCCACAAGCTCCTCATGGATGATGGTGACCTTGCCGGACTTGGGATCGACCTTCTTGACCGTTCCCGCGGTGAAGGTGCCGCCGCTGCCTTCGAGCACGGCAACCGGGCCGTGCATGCCGGATTCGTAGTGGCCGGGGATCAGGCAAGCGAACTCGAAGGTGCCGGGGTTGGAGAAGGTCCAGACCACTTCGCCGCTGGCGCCCGGGTCCAGACGCACCGAGTTCGGGTCGTCATGCTCCATCTCCATCTTGGCCATCAGCTCCTTGTGGTGGACATTGCGCTCTGCCGTGTCCAGCACAAACTCATGCTCCAGCTCTCCGGCGTTGGTGATCACGAATTTGACCGTCTCGCCCTTGGCAAAGGAAAAGCTGGACGGCTCAAACAGCATTTCGCCGTCATCGGTTTCCTTCATAGTGACGGCGACTTCCCGGTCCGCATGGGCGGCATCGCCGGGCTTGCCCACTTCCATGCCGCCATGGCCGCCGCCGTGGGTGCCGCCGGCAAAGGCCGGCGCAGCGGATAGAGCTCCAATCAGGGCTGCGGAAAGGATCTTGTTCATGTCTGTCTCCTCGTGAGGTTTGGGGGGGGTGCCTGGGGCCGTTCAGCCTTTGGCGGTTGGTTTCGGGGTAATGCGGGTCTGCGCGTCTTCGGCGCGGGCAAAGTCCGGCAGTTCGCCGGTCCACTCATAGGCCTGGGTGCCGGGCGGGTTCTCGTACCACCCGGGGTCGCTGTAGTCGTTTGCATCGATGCCTTCGCGCACCTTCACGACCGAGAACATGCCGCCCATCTCCAGCGGCCCGTACGGGCCCCAGCCAGCCATCATCGGCACGGTGTTGTCGGGCAGCGGCATCGACATCTCGGCCATGTCGGCCATACCTGCGGTGCCCATCGGCATGTATTCGGGCTGCAGTTTGCGGATCTGGCCCGTCAGCTTACGCTTGTCGGTGCCGATGAAGGTGGGCACGTCATGGCCCATCGCGTTCATCGTGTGATGCGACTTATGGCAATGGATCGCCCAGTCGCCCGGATGCACCGCGTCGAACTCATAAGCGCGCATGGCGCCGACGGGGATGTCGATCGACACCTCCGGCCAGCGGGCTGTTTCCGGCACCCAGCCGCCGTCGGTGCAGGTGACCTCGAAGTCATAGCCGTGCATGTGGATCGGGTGGTTGGTCATGGTCAGGTTGCCGACCCTCACCCGCACCCGGTCGCCCTGGTTGACCACCAGCGGGTCGATGTCCGGGAAGATCCGGCTGTTCCAGCACCACAGGTTGAAGTCCGTCATCTCCATCACCCGCGGCACATAGGAGCCTGGGTCGATGTCGAAGGCATTGAGCATGATCAGGAAGTCCCGGTCCACCGGCATGAAGGACGGATCCCTGGGATGCACGATGAACATCCCCATCATGCCCATCGCCATCTGCACCATCTCGTCCCCATGCGGGTGGTACATGAAAGTGCCGGACTTGATCAGGTCGAACTCGTAGACAAAGGTCTTGCCTGGCGGGATGCCCGGGTGGCTGAGACCGGCAACCCCGTCCATGCCGGAGGGCAGGATCATCCCGTGCCAATGCACCGTTGTATGCTCCGGCAGTTTGTTGGTGACAAAGATGCGGACCCGGTCGCCCTCCACCGCTTCGATGGTGGGGCCGGTGGACTGGCCGTTATAGCCCCACAGATGGGCGATCATGCCGTCGGCCAGCTCGCGCTCGACCGGTTCGGCCACCAGGTGGAACTCCTTCACCCCGTTGTTCATCCGGAACGGCAGCGTCCAGCCGTTCAGGGTGACCACAGGGTTGTAGTCCGGCCCCGTGGAGGGGGCCAGCGGCGGCTGGGTCGCCGCGGTGTCCATTGTGGCGGCATCGGGCAGGCCCATGTTGGAGGTCTGGCCCCAGGCCTGGCTGGAGACCAGCGCAGCCCCTGCGGCACCGGCTCCCAGCAGTTGACGTCGGTTCATCATGTCAGTTGTTCCTTTCAATGGCCTGCGCCGTCGCCACCGGCAATCTCTCCGCCGCCGCCTTGCGGGGCCGAGCCAGCGCCGCCGCCGTAGATCGCTGCGCCTACATTCGCCTGCGCCAGCCAGAAGTCGCGTTTGGCATTGGCAGCCTCCAGCGAGCTCGCCAGCTTTTCGCGCACGTCGGTCAGCAGTTCGAAGGTATTGGTGATCATGCCGTTGTAGCTGAGCAGCCCTTCCTCCTCGATCGACTTGCGTAGCGGCACCAGCACGTCACGGTAGTGACGGGCGATTTCGTAAGAGGAGTGGTAGGCCAGTTCCGCGCTGCGGGCCTCGGAACGGACATTCACCGCCCGTTCAGCCAAGGCATTGGCCGCTTGCATATAGGACAGCTCCGCCTTGCGCATCCGCGCCTTGCCGGTGTCAAATACCGGGATGGCAAACTCCAGCTCCAATTGTGGAAGGGTCTCAGTGATCGTCACTCCGTCCTCGCGA
>NZ_LUKH01000342.1:0-2796 GCF_001593695.1 Leisingera sp. F5
CACCAGCGGCTGGCGGCGCATGATCTCTTCACCCTCGGCCTGAGCGACGCAACCGGCCACGCCGATCTTGAGGTCCGGCTTCTCTGCCTTCAGCCCTTTGAAACGGCCCAGCTCGGAATAAACCTTTTCCGCCGCCTTTTCCCGGATGTGGCAGGTATTCAGCAGGATCATGTCGGCGTCATCTGCTGATTTGGTCTCGACATACCCCTCGCCGCCCAGCGCTTCGGCCATGCGTTCGCTGTCATAAACATTCATCTGACAGCCATAGGTCTTGATAAACAGCTTCTTCGGGGCACTCATGCGGGTCAGCCTTCCAGCCAGGGTGGGTAAACAGCGGCCTGCCTTACAGACAAATGCCGCCGCTTGCAATGAGGCGGGATTTACCCGATTTTGGCCGCAAAGGCCAGAAAGGCAAAAGGCAGACGGGCATGATGTATTCTTCGCTGCAGGATTTCCTGAAAGAGGGCAAGCCGCTGCTGGCCAAAGGACCGGTTGCGCTGGTCTTCGTCGAGGATGAGGTAGAGATCGCCACCACCCTGCGTCATCACCTGCAAAGCGGATTCAAGGCCGTTGTGGCCCTGATGCCGGATGCCTTTGACCTGCCGCAGGATGTGCGCACCAAGGTGCACCGGGTGCCATTTGACTGCAGCCCCGATGGCGCGCTGACAGGCGCCGTCAATGCGGTAATCGCCGCGGCACAACCCGGTTGCTGGCTTTATTACTGCTACAATGCGGAATATCTGTTCTACCCGTTCTGTGAGACCCGCAGCATTGGTGAAATGCTGACCTTCCATACCGAAGAGCGGCGTGAGGCGGTGCTCAGCTATGTGATCGATCTTTATGCCGGCGATCTGGGGGACTGCCCCGGCGCTGTCTCTTTGGAGGCGGCCTATCTCGACAAATCCGGTTACTATGCCCAGTCGCGCAAGGACCCCGAAACCGGCCACCCGCGCGAAAGGCAACTGGATTTCTTTGGCGGGGTGCGGTGGCGGTTCGAAGAGCATATCCCTGACAAGAGCCGTAAAATCGACCGGATTTCACTGTTCAAGGCCAAACCGGGACTGGTGCTGCAGCGGGATCACACTTTCAATGACCAGGAATACAACACCTATGCCTGCCCCTGGCATCACAACCTGACCGCTGCGGTCTGTTCTTTCCGCACCGCCAAGGCGCTGAAACGCAATCCCGGCTCCACTTTCGACATTGAAACCTTCCGGTGGCATAACTCTGCGCCGTTTGAATGGCATTCGCGTCAACTATTGGATCTGGGGCTGATGGAGCCGGGGCAGTGGTTCTAGGCACAGCCGGCGGTATCTGCGGAGACTCCAGGGCTGCAAGCTGCGCAATGGCAGGCCTGCCCTATCCTGAGCTCTCAGCGTGAACCGCTTCGCGCACCGTCGTCAGCGTGCCGCGCAGCTCTGCCACCGGCAAACCGCCAAACGCCAACCTCAGGGCCTGCGGAGCTGCGGCGGCAGTTGCAAACGGTTCTGCGCCGGACACTGAAATGCGCTGATCCTTCAGTCGCGTCACGATGGGTTCCGCACGCGCGCCTTTTCCAAGCGGCAACCAGGCAAACCCCGCGTTGCGATGCGAAACTACCGAAGCCGCGCCAAAGACCTCCCGGCACACCGATTGGCGCACGGCGCCATCCTGCCTGCGGGTTTCTTCGGAATTTTCCAGCGTCCCGTCTTCGATCCATCCCGTGACCAACGCGGAGATCAACGCGGGTGTGTTCCAGGTCGTCGCGCGGATCGCTTCCAGCAAAGCCGCGGTGCGGTCTGCGGGCGGGATCACATATCCCAGCCGCAAACCGGTTGCGAGGCTTTTGGAGAAGCCGCTGATATGCACCGTCCGGTCCGGCGCCAGCGACAGGAAAGCGGGCGGCGGGTCCGGTTCCAAAAACGCATAAGCCGCGTCCTCGATGATAAGGAGGTTATGCCGCTGGGCCACATCAAGCAAACGCAGACGTATGGTTTCATCCATGACGGTTCCCAGCGGGCTTTGGACCGTTGGCATCAGATAAACAGCACGGATGTTCCGCAAGCGGCATAGCCGGTCCAGATCATCCGGGGCCATGACACCCTGCTGCGTCCCGACCGGGGCAAGTTCCAGACCGTTCAATGCGGCAGCGGATTTGAACCCTGGATATGTGAGGGCATCAGCAGCGATTACATCGCCGGGCTGAAACAGACCCAAACAGGTGATCGCCAGCCCGTGCTGGCTGCCCGAGGTGACCAGCAAACATTCCGGATCAATCCGCCCCAAAGCCGGTCCAAGGCTTTCGGCGATGATCCGGCGTTCGTGCATGCGGCCGCCGTGAGGCTGATAGCGCAGCATCGCATCCAGATCGCCAGCCGCCGCAAGCCGCCGCAAGCCGGCCCGCAAAATGTCTGCGTCCGCACGCCCGCCAGGCATATTGAAGACCAGATCCGTGACCCCCTCAGCCGCTGTTTGATGCACCCCCAATGTCATGGGCAAACCAGGATCGCGCACAAAGGTCCCGCGCCCGGCCTCGCCGCGGACAAGACCCCTGCGCTCCAGTTCCTTGTAAACACGGGTTGCAGTCGCCAGCGCGACGCCGGATTTCTCCGCAAAGGTCCGGTGCGTCGGCAGTCTGGCCCCCGGCGCCAGTTTGCCCTCGCGAATTGCATTAGAGAGCATATCGGCAAGGCGGATGTATCTGGCTTTCTTCATCTGCTCACTGTCATTAGGACAATAGAAAAATTGTCATACGTCGAAACTTCATGGCATTGCGGAGGCAAGTCAACCTGCGAGGCCCGCCCAAGCCGGAATGCA
>NZ_LUKH01000343.1:0-2795 GCF_001593695.1 Leisingera sp. F5
ACTCAACAGGGTTCCGGTTCAGGTCCGGGACAGTCATGAGGACACGCTTTGATGCTGGATGCAGCGAATACCGCCGCCGACACCTCTGATGTGCAGGCCGAGACCCTGCTGGAGGTCAACAATATCGAGGTGATCTACAATCACGTGATCCTCGTTCTGAAGGGCGTCAGCCTGAATGTCCCCAAGGGCGGCATAACCGCGCTGCTGGGCGGCAACGGGGCTGGCAAGACCACCACGCTGAAGGCGATCTCGAACCTGCTGCATTCGGAACGCGGCGAGGTCACCAAAGGCTCGATCAAGTACCGCGGCGCGCATGTCCATGAGCAGGACCCGGCCGAGCTGGTGAAGAAGGGCGTCATTCAGGTGATGGAAGGCCGCCATTGTTTTGAGCATTTGACGGTGGAGGAAAACCTGCTGACCGGTGCGTATACCCGTTCGGACAGCAGTGCCAAGATTCAGGACGATCTGGAGATGGTCTATCACTATTTCCCGCGTCTGAAGGAGCGCCGCAAAAGCCAGGCCGGCTATACCTCGGGCGGCGAACAGCAGATGGTGGCAATGGGCCGTGCGCTGATGTCCCGGCCAGAGACGATCCTGCTGGACGAGCCCTCGATGGGGCTGGCGCCGCAGCTGGTGGAGCAGATTTTCGAGATCGTGAAGTCGATCAACGAGAAGGAAGGGGTGACCTTCCTTTTGGCCGAGCAGAACACCAACGTGGCCCTGCGCTATGCACATTACGGTTATATCCTGGAGTCGGGCCGTGTGGTGATGGACGGGCCTGCAGCTGAGCTGCGGGAGAATCCGGATGTAAAGGAATTCTACCTCGGGATGTCCGATGAAGGGCGCAAGAGCTTTCGCGACGTGCGGTCTTACCGGCGCCGCAAGAGGTGGCTGAGCTGATGCGGGGAGATGACGTGATGACCTATTTTGACACGCTTGAGACCCGCAGCGCCGATGAACGCGCCGCAGATCTTGCCAAGGCCTTGCCAGAGCAGATCGCCCGTGCACAGTCTGCCTCCGGATATGCGGAATTGCTGGACGGTGTGGATCCGGCGGCGGTGGTCTCGGCGGAGGCCTTGGCGGCGCTGCCCGTGCTGCGTAAGTCGGAGCTGAGCCGGGCGCAGGCCGGGAACCCGCCCTTTGGCGGTTTCACCGTGAAGCCTGCGACCGGCTTTGCCCATGTTTTCCAAAGCCCCGGCCCGATCTATGAGCCGGGCGGGGTGGATGGCGACTGGTGGCGGATGGGGCGGTTTCTGAACGCTGCCGGGATCGGCCGGGGCGATGTAGTGCAGAACTGTTTCGGCTACCATCTGACACCTGCGGGCATGATTTTTGAAAACGGTGCGCGGGCGGTGGGCGCGGCGGTGTTGCCTGCCGGCACCGGCCAGACAGAGCTGCAGGTGACGGCTGCGCGTGATGTCGGTGCCACCTCTTATGCCGGCACGCCGGATTACCTGAAGGTGATCCTGGACAAGGCCGGCGCCATGGGTGTGGAGCTGGCCTTTACCAAGGCGGCGGTGGGCGGCGGCGCGCTGTTTCCTTCCCTGCGTCAGGAGTATGCCGATCGCGGGATTTCCTGCCTGCAGTGCTACGCCACCGCTGATCTGGGCAATATCGCCTATGAAAGCCCGGCTATGGAAGGGATGATCGTCGACGAGCATGTGATCGTCGAGATTGTCACCCCCGGCACCGGCAATCCGGTGGCACCAGGTGAGGTGGGTGAGGTTGTGGTGACAACGCTGAACCCGGATTATCCGCTGATCCGTTTTGCCACCGGCGATCTGTCGGCAGTGATGCCGGGCGTTTCGCCCTGCGGCCGCACCAATTTGCGGATCAAGGGCTGGATGGGCCGGGCGGATCAGACCACCAAGATCAAAGGCATGTTTGTGCGGCCCGAGCAGGTGGCGGCGCTGGTCGACAAACATGACGAGATCGTCAAGGCGCGTGTGGTTGCCAGCCGCGATGGCGAGATGGATGCAATGACCGTGCAGATTGAGGCGCAGGGCGGCGACGAGGCAGCCTATGCCCGCTCGGTGATCGAGGTGCTGAAGCTCAAGGGCAAGGTCGAGGTTGTGGCACCGGACGCATTGCCCAAGGACGGGCTGGTGATCGAGGATCAGCGGACTTACGACTGATTTCTTCGCTGGATCCAAGAGGCACGGGCGCCGGCAACAGGCGCCCGTTTTCTGTTCAGCAGGCAGGCAGAGCGCAAGCAGTGCTTTCTGGCTGGAATTTCTGACTGGAATAGTCGTAATAGGGCAACGCGAAACATCAGCCGGACCTGTGACTGCCGTAAAATGACTGCCGCGAATGACCCCATAAAGTATGCCCCCAACGGGCGCCGCAGCGGTGGAAGGAGCCGCGGTGGTGTTTTTGCCGTTCTGGCCTGGGCGGTGGCCCTGTCTTGCGTGCTGCCGATGCTGGCGGTGGCGCTGGCAGCGGCATTCGGCGGGACGGAGACGATCAGCCATCTGGCGGCCACGGTGCTGCCAGGATATTCGCTGACGACACTGGCACTGGTCGCGCTGGTCGCGCTTGGCACATTTGCAATCGGCACCGGTGCAGCCTGGCTGGTGACCATGACGCGCTTTCCCGGCGCACGGTTTCTGGAAATCGCTCTGGTCCTGCCGCTGGCGTTTCCGGCCTATGTTCTGGCCTATGCCTATACCCATATTCTGGACCACCCCGGTTTCGTGCAGGCCACGCTGCGGGATGTGACCGGCTGGGGGCCGCGGGACTACTGGTTCCCTGAGATCCGCTCCACAGGCGGGGCAGCGGCGATGCTGGTTCTGGTG
>NZ_LUKH01000344.1:0-2792 GCF_001593695.1 Leisingera sp. F5
ATCCCGATCTTCTTCTCGCTCTACAAGGTGATCTTTGTCACTCTGGAACTGCGCCACGCGCCCTTCTTCGGCCCTTTCCAGGACCTCAGCGCGCCGGATCCGACCTCGGTCATGAACCTGTTCGGCCTGCTGCCCTTTGCCTCCCCGGCACCGGAAAGCATCATGGCGCTGGTCTTCATCGGTATCCTGCCGATCCTGCTGGGTATCTCGATGTGGCTGCAGCAGAAACTGAACCCGGCGCCCACCGATCCGACTCAGCAAATGATCTTTGCCTGGATGCCCTGGGTATTCATGTTCATGCTCGGCGGCTTTGCCTCCGGCCTGGTGGTCTACTGGATTGCCAACAACACGATCACCTTCAGCCAGCAGTACCTGATCATGCGCAGCCACGGCTACAAGCCGGACGTGTTCGGCAACATCAAGTCTAGCTTCAAGAAGAAGCCCAAGGCTGACAGCTGATGGCGCACCAAGTTACAGATATCTGGCGCCACCCGCTCAAATCACACGGGCGTGAGGCACTGGACACCGTAACCCTGACCGCCGGGCAAACCATGCCCGGCGATCGCGTTTGGGCGGTCGCGCATGAGGCGTCCGCTGCGGACGGTTCCGAATGGGCACCCTGCGCCAATTTCACCCGCGGCTCCAAGGCGCCCGGGCTGATGGCGATCGGCGCCCGGCTGGACGATGCCACCGGCCAGCTGACGCTGACTCACCCGCAGCAGCCGGACCTGACTTTCGACCCGGAAAGCCCCGCAGACCTGCCGCGTTTCGTGGGCTGGGAAAAGCCGCTGCTGCCCGCGGGCCGCGCCGCCTCTGCCCGGATCATCCGGGTGCCGGGACGCGGCATGACCGATACAGATTTTCCCTCGGTCTCCTTGTGCAACCGGGCTTCCCACCGCGCGGTGGAGCAGGCCATCGGCCACGGCCTGTCGCCCCTGCGCTGGCGCGGCAACATCTGGTTCGACCTGGATGAACCCTGGGCCGAGAACGACTGGCTGGGCCGCGAAGTTCAGATCGGCGAGGCCGTCTTTGCGGTGCGCGAACGGGTGGTGCGCTGCCTGGCGACCACTGCCAACCCCGAAACCGGCGAACGCGACGCCGACACGCTGAAGACCCTGAAAGACAATTGGGGCCACCAGGATTTCTCGGTCTACGCCGAAGTGGTGCGCAGCGGAGACATCCGCCTAGGCGACGCGGTAAAGGTGCTGTGATGCAAATGCAATTCTCCCTGGCCGAAGCGCCGGATGACATCTCTGCCGAAAAGGGCCGCAAGCTGTTTGCCGGCGAGACCGAGTTCCTGAAGGGCGTGGTCGCGATGAACGGCCTGCCTGATGCCGACCGGCTGGAGGTCTGCTTTGCCGGCCGTTCCAACGTCGGCAAGTCGAGCCTGATCAACGCGCTGACCGGCACCAAGGGCATCGCGCGCGCCTCCAACACGCCGGGCCGCACACAAGAGATCAACTTCTTCACCCAAGGCCCGGAGCTGTATCTGGTCGACCTGCCCGGCTACGGCTATGCCAACGCCCCGCTGAAGGTGGTGGAGCAATGGCAGAAACTGCTGAAGCGCTACCTGTCAGGCCGCCAGAACCTGCGCCGCGCCTTTGTGCTGATCGACAGCCGCCATGGGGTAAAAGCCGTGGACGCTGAGATCATGAAGCTGCTGGACTCTTCCGCGGTCACCTTCCAATGCGTCATGACCAAGGCCGACAAGGTCAAGGAAAAGGACCGCGCCAAGGTGCTGGAACAGGTCAGGGGCGCCTTGGCGAAACACCCTGCCGCCTATCCGGAAATCGTTCTGACGTCCTCGGAAAAGGGCGATGGCATCTCGACCCTGCGGTCCATTATCGCTAATTTGTGACGGGTGTTTGACCGGCTCGCCTCCTTTCTGGTTGTGATTGCCCTGGCTGTTGCCGGTCTGATCCCGGCTGGCTGGATGCCCGCCTCGGCGCAGGACGGCAAGGTGCTGCTGGTGATCTGCACCTCAAATGGCGTACAGGAAGCCTGGGTCGATCTGGGCGATGGCGGGTCGCATGGTCCCGCGGAACCGATGGATGACCGCAGCTGCCCCTTTGCGGCGCTTGGCGCGGTGGCATTGCTGCCGGACAGCCTGATTGATCTGAACATTGAGCCCCCGCTGACTGACCGCTGGTCGCGCGAGGCCTTCACCCACCATACCGCCGGCTTCCACTGGCGCTATGACGCCCGCGGCCCGCCCGCGCTCTCCTAGGGCTGCGGCCCTTTTCCCGAACAAACACTGACATTTCCGCCGGCGCCAATGTGCCCGGCCTGTTCCGGTATGGAGAGACCCCATGGCAACCAGCCAACCGCAATCCGCGGGCCCATCGCGCCCGCTTTCCGAGAAATTCTACTTCGCCGCCTGGCGCTGGCACTTCTATGCCGGCCTGTTTGTGATCCCCTTCCTGATCATGCTGGCGGTGACCGGCCTGATGATGATGTTCATCACCCAGTTCGACGGCCGCGACGGCGAGAAAATCAGCGTGACGCAAGGCGCAGCCGAGCTGAGCATTCCTGAGCAGGAGGCCGCCGTTCCGGTCGCCCAGCCCGGCACCATCGCCGAATGGATCGGCCCCAAGGCGCCGGATTTGGCCGCCGTGTTCCGCGTCAAAACCGACGAAGGCCAGCGTTTGGTCGCCCTGAACCAGTACACCGGCGAGGTGATCGAGGTCTGGGACCGCCGCGCGGGCTGGTATGATTTTGCCGACAACATCCATTCCACCCTTCTGATCGGCGACACCGGCGACCGGCTGATCGAAATCGCCGCGGGCCTCGGC
>NZ_LUKH01000345.1:0-2782 GCF_001593695.1 Leisingera sp. F5
GAATTCCGGCGTCAGGCCATGGTTTTCGGCCAGCTCCAGCAGAGTCCCGTCAGCAGGGGTCCATGGCTGTTCAAATCCGGATCTGGTGAAGCGGACGATGGCGGTTTCGGATTCTGGCACGGCTTCCTTGAGGCGCGGGGCATCTTGGGTGCGCGCCAAGGCGGATGGCCCGAACGCTTCGGCATGAATGTCTGTGTCATGAACCCCAAGGCTGAGGAGGCTGTCATAGGCGGTTTGCATGAACCCGCCGGGGCCGCAGAGGTAGATATCGGCGTCTTCCTGCGGCAGAACCTGTTGCAGGGTTTCACCATTGACCCGACCTGTCAGATCGAATTCCCGGCCCTCGGTCTCCCCCGCGGCGGGTGCGCTGATCAGCGAGAGATAGCGGATCTGCCCGCCGGAGGCCTGTTCCAGATCGCGGAATTCACGGGCAAAGGCGCGTTCCCGGACGGTGCGGGCCGCGTGCAGGATGGTCAGCGGGCGCAGATGGCGGGTGCGGACCCCCTCACGCAGCGCGTGGCGCGCCATGGCGATCATCGGGGTGATGCCGACGCCGCCGGCGATCAGCACAGCCGGCCGTTCCTGTGACGCATCCAGAAAGAAGCCGCCGCGCGGCGCCTTGGCCTCGATCACTGCCCCCGTTTGCAGATGGGCGTGCAAGTGACGGGACACAGTGCCGGCCTCCTCACGCTTGACCGAGATCCGGTAATGGCCTTCGCCCGGCGCGGAGGACACGGTGTAGGTCCGCACCAGCGGTTTTTCCGCGCCGGGCGGCGTGGCCCGGAGGGTCAGGAACTGGCCGGCCTCAGACGCCAGCAGCGGGCCGCTGTCCTCCGGCTCCAGATAGAAGGAGCGGATCACCGTGCTTTCCTGTTCGGTGCGGGCTATCCGGTAGCGGCGCCAGGTGTTGCGCTGTTCTTCCAGCTGCGCGCGCGCCGCTGCCTCAGCCCAGGTGTCCGTCAGCAGCGTATTGGGCGAAAACTCCCCGCGCTCAGCGCGCCAGGGCAGGGCGCCCTCCAGCCAGAGACCTTGGCGCAGGGTGAACCGCCAGCCGCGGCCGGCGCTCTGGAAGGCTGTCACATCGGGGTGATCCTCATCCAGCAGCTCGACGGTGCCGGTCAGCATCAGCAGGCTGCCGGTGGTGAAATCCGGGAACACCAGCCCTGCGCGCGGGTTCAGCAGGAAGTTCCCCAGCGTGTTGAAGTGGTTGTTGCCGGGGAAATCGGGGATGGTCAGGGTGTTGCCGTCAATGCGGACAAAGCCGGGGCGCCCGCCCCGGTACGAGGCATCGACGCCTTCGCGCTCGGGGTGGCTGCCCGCGGGGACGTGGCTGGCGACAAAGAAGATGTCGGTTCCTGAGATCAGCGCCGCGTGGCTGCTGTCAAGCTCTGTGAAGGGCTGAGGCTTGGCGGGTGCCTGCCGCTCCGCCGGTTTCAGATTCCTGAGCTGGATGTACTGCGGACAATTGCCGAATGACTCGTCGACCCGCATGGTAAAGCCATTGCGGGCCGCGGCGATAACGCGCCCGTTGACCCGGTTGCGGCGGCGGCTGTGCAACTCGATCCCCAGCATCCCAAGCGCAGCTCCCTTGCGGATCGCAGCGCGGACGGGATCCTCCGTGCCGCCGCTCAGCGCGACATGCAGATGCCGCGCATCCGGTGCGCTGGCAAAACCGGGTTGGCCGCTCAAGAGGCTCGCCCAGGGCCAGCCTTCGTGATCCACCGCGCCAACCGCCAGGAACGGCAGCTGGGCATAGAACGCCCGGTGCTGATCCGGCATGAAGGGGCGGATCACCCGGCGGCCGAAGGTCTCCATCATCTCGTGCTTGCCGACGCGTCGCTGCATTTCCTGTTCGCCCTCATGAAAGGGGGAAGGACCGGTTGCATCATTGGGAGTCATGGAAACCTCCTGTGTTCTGAGAGAGTTACGCGGCGGCCCGCACAGAGGCCGCCACGCAGTGGATCAGGCTGCCAGCCCTACCTTGGTGGCAGGCATCGGCTTGAAGCCTTTCAGCCCTTCGATATTCGCCAGCAGGGCGCGGACATTTGCATAGGGTTCCAGCGAGACGCCGCCCTCCGGCGCGTGGGCGAGGTAGGCATAGGCCGCCACATCGGCAATTGTCGGGGCATCGCCGACCAAGAAGCTGCGGCCTTCCATATGGGCGTCGAGCTTGCCCAGAACCCGAGCGGCCACGGTTTTGCAGGCCTCGGCGTCCAGCGGCGCGTTGAAGACGGTGATCAGCCGCGCTGCCGCCGGGCCAAAGGCGATCTCGCCCGCCGCCAGGGTCAGGAACTTCTGCACCTCTGCCTCCAGCAATGGGTCCGAGGGCAGCCAGGCCGGCGCGTATTTGCGCGCCAGGTAAACCAGGATCGCGTTGGAATCGGTGATTACATCGCCGCCGTCCTCGATCACCGGCACCTGGCCCGCGGGGTTCAGCGCCAGGAAAGGCGGCTGCTTGTGCTCACCCGCGGCGAGATCAACGGTGATCGTTTCATGGGCGATCCCGGCGAGGCTGGCGAACAGCTCCACCCGGTGGGTGTGGCCGGAGAGGGGGAAGCCGTGAATTCGGATTGGATGCGGCATATCTTGGGTCCTTCTATGTGGCATAGGCCTGGTTGCTTGAAGACACCGGGAAGATACGTCATGACGTTCCTGGCGATAATATTCTAATCTGGCGATTGATTATGTATGCGTGGTACATAATATGCAGACCGGAGGGAACGATGGATAAATTGGACTGCATGCGCACCTTTGCGGCGGTTGCGGCGCAAAGCTCCTTTAC
>NZ_LUKH01000346.1:0-2775 GCF_001593695.1 Leisingera sp. F5
CCTTCCTCTTCACCCTTGTCTTTCTCTGCGGGCGCGTTGTCCTTGGGCTTCTTGCGGATGATGATGTCGCCGTTGGGCAGGATCTTGGGCAGCTCATAGGCGCTCCAATCCTCCACCTCCTTGGCGATCTCGGCCAGGGCGGGACCCATTTCGCTGAGGAATTCCGCCATCGAGGGGCCGATCTGTGCCATCATGCCTTGCAGGTCGTCCAAGGCGGGGGCCATCTCCTCGCGCAGCCCCTCCCAGAACAGCTCCGCCCCGCGCTCCATCAGCGAGGGGCCGCTGTCCTCTTCCCCGGTTTCCTGGGCGGCAAGCGGCGCGGATATCAGCGCGATGAGGGCGGCGGGCAGAAGGATCTGTTTCATGGCGCCAATATAGGGTTGGTTTGCCGGAGGTAACAGGGGGAGTGCAAAACCATGCCACGCCGGGGTGAGCTTGCCCGCGGGGCGGCTGTTTTGCAAGGCTTTGCAGTCGTTTGGCATCAAATTCAATTGTCCCGGTCCTGAAATGCCACCCATACAGCAAAGCTGAAATCTGCCAATCGCGGGGCCTTAGTCAGCGTAGAATTTACGAAAATACTCGATGTAGTGTGCCCTTGAACGCGAAATGGATTGAACTGACGGCAGGCAGCGCATGGTTTTCAGCCACTTCCGCAGCTGAGTGAGTTGGTCCGGGACTTTGACATTGCGGAAAACCTCAACGTCCGCGAAGCGCTCGAAGAAGGGATAAAAGGCAAAGTCCACGAGCCCAATACCATTGCTCAGCCAGAACGGCTGATCCGCTGGCCGCGGCGACAGGCCCTGATCTTCGATAAATGTTAAATGTTCCAGCAATTCCGCACGCAGTGCATCCCGCTTTTTACCGGGCGTTGACTTCAGCAGATTGAAATAGGCGGGCATGAACCGCGTGTTGCAAAAATCGATCCAAAACCGAGCGACAGCACGATCATAAGGATCCTCTGGAAGCAGCGCAGGTTCGGGAAAAACCTCCTCCAAATACTCATTGATCACGCTGCTCTCATAGATCGGCCTTTCCTTATGCTCGAGGACCGGCACACGGCCGTATGGTGAAAGAAGTTCGCCGAATTGCGTTTTTTCTGCCATGTCGACCGTGACGAGTTCGAACCTTTTGCGTTTTTCCCGAAGCGCGAGCACGCAACGCAAACTGAACGGGCAGTATTCGGCGGCGATGAGTTTCATGGTCCGATCCAGCAGCTTAGACCTCGGAAGTTCTCCAGGCAGTTTGCGCCGCCCTCTGGATGAATGAAAGGGGCAAAGCGGAATGCTTATGCGGGGTCGCTCATCCCGCGGCCTGAAAGTCCAGGACTTCAGCGCTTCGAACGTCGGACAGCACCTGTAAAGCCGGATTTGAACCAGACCGTTCAGGCCAGATCAAGATCCAACGTCACCGGGAAATGGTCGGATGCATTCAGCAGTGCCATGCGCATCTCATCATCGCCGATGCATTCCGCGTCTTCAAACGGATGCCAGATGCGCCACTGCGGGCGCAGCCCCATCAGGCTGTGCGAGATCATCACATAATCCAGAAGTGCGCCGAAATAACGTTTGGTTTCCGGATTGTAGAACCGGGACGTGCTGGGCAGCGCAGTAGCGCGCGGCTGTTTCAGGCTTTGCGCGTGGGGGTCGTTCAGCAGGCTGCCCATCACGATCTCAACCGAGGACTGGCCGAACAGTTTTTCAAATTCGTCCAGGCCGGGGCCGTCATTGAGGTCGCCTATCACCACTACATGCTCGCCCGCTGCCACATGCTCCTCGACCCGGCGGTGCAGCCAGATCGCCTGCGCCAGCTGCTTGCGGCGGTTGGCGATTGAGACGGCGGTCACCTCATCCTTGGACCGGGCGCCATGCGGCGCCTTGGATTTCAGATGCGCGCCGATCATCCGCAGCGGCGTGCCGCCCTTGGTGGTGACGGCCAGCTCCAGCGGTGGTTTGGAGAATTCCACTTTGTCCAGCCTCTCGTCCACGTCGAGATCGATTTCAAACGCCCCGTCGAAGCGCGGCGCGGCGGCGCTGGAGCGCGCATCATGCACTGCGTCCAGCACGTCCGGGTCGTAAAGCAACGCGATTTCCTGATGGGTGTCGGTCGGATAGCCGCTGACCGCCTCGCAGGCACGCAGGCCGGCCTCTGCCGCAAAAGCCTCCAGCGCCCGGGTGGTGCGCTGGGTGCGGCCGGTGTTGGGGGCTTCGACGATCATGATGGCATCGGCGTCGAGCCGCTGCAGCACATGGGCAATTGCGCGTCCTTGCGTATACCGGTCAACGCCATGCACCCCCGAAGGTTTGGCATCCAGCATCAGCCTGTCGTTCTTGTCAAACAGATAGGCGAACCATTCGATATTATAGGTTGCCAGCCGCATTGCCGCAGCATCCGTTGATCTCATCCCAAGCGCGATTGATGTCGATCATCCGCTTCTCCGCCAGCCGCACCGCCTCTTCCGGCACACCGCGGGCGATCATCGCATCCGGGTGGGTGTCGCGCACCAGCTTGCGCCAGTGTTTGCGGATCTCGTCCTTGGTCATGTCGGGGCTGACGCCGAGCACGGTAAAGGGATCCTTGGGCGCATCCGGCACAAAACGCGCCCTAAGCGCCTGGAACTGCTGCGGCGTCTGGCCGAAGATGCGGCTTACCTCCTCAAGGAATTCATTCTCGCCGGGGTGATAGAACCCATCCGCCATGGCGATATGGAACAGCCCCTCCATCAGGTCGCAGAGCGTGGTGGGATCATCGGCAAACATGCTGTGGATGCGGCGGGCG
>NZ_LUKH01000347.1:0-2771 GCF_001593695.1 Leisingera sp. F5
TCTTCAGCAGGTGGTTCATGAAAAAGTTGTTGCGCAGCGCGGTCACGTTCAGCCCGGCATCAATCAGCGCCTTTTCGCCCCACCAGTAATGCTGCAGCATCAGCGGAATACCGGCCCCTGCGCGCGAGGCATGGCTATCCGCGTCATAATCGGCGGTATTGGTATCGGCGCCCATGCAGCTGACCCGCACCACATGCTTGATCTGATCCTTGCGCGCGCCCAGCGCCTTGGCAAAGTTCAGATGCCCCTCCAGCATCGGGTCCAGCGAGGCGGAATAGACCGCCGAAACACCATCCAGCGCGGCGTCCCAGGTGGCCGGCTCCGACAAGTCGAACTTCACAACCTCATCAGCGCCCAGCGCGGTCAACTGCTCGGCCTTGGCCTCGCTGAAATAGCAGGCACGCACGGTGAAACCGCCTGCGGAGGCAAGACGCGCCACCAGCTCGCGGCCAATGCGGCCGGTGGCCGAGGTGATCAGAACAACGGGTTTGGACATGGGGGATCCTCCTGGTGCCGCGCACCGTCCAAACGGCGCGCGCAAATATTGCAAATCTGCACAGATCCTACCGCAACAGGCTGGTGCCAAGCCTCCGAAACCCGACGCAAAATGCCATGGTTTCGCCAGACCTCAGGCCGCTGTCACTCGGCGATGTCTTCCGCCCACAATTCAGGCTTTTCCCGGATGAACCGCTCCATCAGCGCGATGCAGTCCGGGTCCTCGGCAATCACCACCTCCACACCGCGCGAGCGCAGGAACTCCTCGTTGCCGCCAAAATTCTGCGCATCACCGATTACCACCCGCGGGACGCCGAACTGGACAATGGTACCGCTGCACATCATGCAGGGCGACAAAGAGGTATAAAGCACCGTATCGCGATAGGATCTTTGCCGCCCCGCCTTGCGCAGCGCGTCCATCTCGCCGTGGGCAATCGGATCGCCCTTCTGCACCCGCTGATTGCGCCCCTGCGCCACCACCTGACCGCCACGCGCCAGTACCGAACCAATCGGGCAGCCGCCCTCGTCAAATCCCGCCTTGGCTTCCTCATAGGCAATGCGCAGCAGGCGTGTGTCGTCGTCGGTCATCATCAGGAACGGCCTCTTTCTGAATGGATCCAAAGCTGTTCCCGAAGCCTGCCCAGATGCCCGCAAAGGGTCAACCCCGCGCCGCTCAGACTGCCGCAGCGCCCACCAGCTTGATCGACTGCCGCCAGAACCGGGCCATCAGGAAGACGCCGGCGGCTGTAAGCCCTGCAATCAGCCCCACCCAGACACCAACGCCGCCCCATTCCAGCATAAAACCAAAGACATAAGACGCAGGAATCCCGACGGCCCAATAGCTGAGCACCGCAATCACCATCGGCACACCAGTGTCCTGCACGCCGCGCAGCAGCCCCAGCGCAATGGCCTGCATCCCATCCATCAGCTGAAACAGAGCCGCCGCCGCCAAAAGCCCGGCACCGATCAGCAGGATCTCCGTCTTCTGCGGATCCGCCGGATCCAGGAACAGCGACATCAGCGGATCCGGAAGGGTCAGAAACAGAGTGATCCCAATCACGGACACCACCAGCGACATCACTGTCACAACCTTGCCGCCGCGCGCCATGTGGTCCCGGTCACCCCGGCCAAAGGCATTGCCCGCGCGGATCGTGGCCGCATTGGACAATCCCAGATGCACCATGAACGTCAGCCCCGCCAGCGAGATCGCAATCCCGTGCGCAGCCAGCGGCACCGTGCCCAGCCACCCCATCATCATTGCTGAGGCTGCAAACAGGCTGGTTTCGGCCAGGGTGGTCAGCCCGATCGGCGTTCCCATCCGCAACACCTGCCCTAGCATCTCCCAGTCGGGGCGCTGGAAATTCTTCAGCAGCTCATGCTCCGGCAGCACCTTCAGCGCATAGGCCAGTACCAGCACAAAGGACACCCCGTTGGTCACCAGCGACGCAATCGCCGCCCCGGTGATGCCCAGCTCCGGCGCGCCCCAGTTGCCAAAGATCAGCGCATAGTTCACCAGCGCGTTCAGCACCGCCCCGAACACCGACAGCCACAGCACGATCTGGGTGCGCTCCAGCGCCGCCAGATACGACTTGGCCACCATGTACAAAAGCGCCGGAAAAATCGCCCAGCCTGCAATCCGCAGGTATTCAGCCGCCGCATGGGCAATATCCGCCTTCTGCCCCAGCATCAGCAGTATAGGCTCCGACCACCACAGCAAGGGCATCGCCAGCGCACCATACAGCAGCGACAGCCACAGCCCCATCCGGGTGCTGCGCCGGATCTGCCGCTCTTCCCCGGCACCGGCTGCCGCCGCCACCATCGGCATCACCGCAAAGGCAAAACCGGACCCCAAAAGGAAGATGGAAAAGAAATAGGTCGCCCCAAGCGTCACAGCTGCCAGCGCCTCCACCCCGTACCAGCCCAGCATCACGGTATCTGTCAGGCCGATTGCAAACTGCGCCACATGGCCGCCAATCAGCGGCAACCCCAGGATGGCTATCGCCCTGGTATGGCCGCGCAGGGACATCTCGGTGTGTTTGGGTGCGAATGTGCTCATACAGCCAGCCTTAGGCGGGACAGTCATTCCCGGCAAGAGCGGAGTTTCCTTGCCCCTGCACAGGCCTATGGTGATATCCTGCACAGAAGGATTTCCCGCCTGCCGCACAGGAGCCATTCCCGATGACCAACGCCTTTGCCCAGCTGATTCCCGATGCCCGCGCCTTTCTGGCAGAGCTTGCGCAGAACAACAGCCGAGACTGGTTCACCGCGCATAAGGA
>NZ_LUKH01000348.1:0-2766 GCF_001593695.1 Leisingera sp. F5
ATGCAGGGATTCGGTCTGCCACAGCACGTCGAACCATTGGGTGGTGAAGCCGGTCAGCGGAAAGGAAATGATCGTGGCATCGTTGAAGGCAAACATCGGCAGCAGGATCACTGGCGCGTAGAGAAACACCATGTAGGCAACGGCGTAGAGTGCCAGCCATTTGGCCGAAAGACCTTTTAAGGCGGATTTCATTGCACTTTGCCTCCAAACCGTTTGCCAAGAAGGAAAATCACTGCGCTGATGCTGGCTACGATCAGCATTGATGTGATTGCCAGCGCAGCCCCCAGCGGCGCGTTGTTTGCCTTGCCGAATTGAATCTGGATCATGTTGGCGATCATCAGCCCGTCGGTGCCGCCAACCAGTTTCGGGGTGATGAAATCGCCGATGGTCGGGATCAGCACGATCAGGGTGGAGGCGACCACACCGGGCATTGCCAAGGGCAGGGTGATCCGGAAGAACCGCCGCACCGGCCCGTCGCCCAGGTCTTCCGCCGCCTCCAGCAGCGAGCGGTCGATTTTCTCAAGCGCCACGAAAATCGGCAGGATCGCAAAGGGCGCCCAGGCGTGCGCCAGAGTCAGCACCACGGCGTTGGCATTGTAGAGCAGGAAGGTCAGTGGCTCGTCGATGATGCCCAATCCCGTGAATGCTGTGTTCAGCACACCGTTGTAGCCCAGGATGACTTTCCACAGGAACACCCGCAGCAGATAGCTGGTCCAAAAGGGCACGGTGATCAGGAACAGCCACAGCGCTTTGCGCTGCTTGACGTGAAAGGACAGGTAATAGGCGATCGGAAACGCCAGACCCACGGTCACCGCCGTGACGATCAGCGAGATATTCAGCGAGCGGAGCAGCAGCGCACGGTAGATTGGCTTGGTCCAGGCCTCGCGGTAGTTGTCCAGCGTGAGTGTGGTGTCGAGATCCAGATAGTTCTGGGTCCAGAAGCTGAACGTCAGCACCATCACCAGCGGTGCGGCCAGCATCAGCAGCGAATAGAGCAATGTCGGGCTGATCAATGCGAGGCCCTGGCGCCTCTCTCCGGTTAACATTCCTGGCTCCTCCTGGCCGGTTTTCAAGGCGCCGCCGGTGCTGAGGCGGCGCCCGCACTCATGTGCTGCCCTGCTGCGCGAGCAGTGCGGCGTTGCGGGCTTGCAGCTGCCCAGATTCCGGTTCGTCATGCTCCAGAACCGGAAACAGCTTGCGCAGCTCATCGTGGTAGCTGCGCACGCCGTGCTCCAAATCCGACAGGATCACGCCATCATAGCCGCTGGAGAAGGCCGCCTCCCAGCACCATTCGATCAGCTGCTCGTCCTCTTTTGAAGTGATCCGGTCGATCCGCCCGCTGAGGTAGCGCGCAGCGCGCAGCTGCCGGTCCTCGGAGGGCCGTTTGTAACAGGCGGCACGCTGGATGGTGCGGCCGTTTTCCACCGGAAACTCGTGGTAGAAGATCACCGAGTCCGGGTAGATGCCGAACACCAGGTTGGGGAACAGCCCAAGATAGAGCCAGGCTGCCTGATGTTCCTCGTCCAGCCCATCGGCTTTGGGCAGCAGCTTTTTGTAGTTGCGCACGCTCCACAGCCGCCCGTTACCGGGACGGAAGGCGCCGAATGACCGTGCAGCGCCGTTACTGAAAGGCTGATCGTCATAGTTGCTGCCAAAAAGATCATGCAGGCCCGGGTGCGCCAGCGGCACATGATAGCCTTCGTTGTCCACATCGCGGACGCATTTCCAGTTTGCGGCAATTTCAGTGGCGCTGATCCCGTTCCCGTCCGGCAGAAGGTCTGCCAGGCCGTAAGGCGCCAGCTCCGCCTCGAACTGCGCCATCACTTCGGACACCGCGGGCTGCGGTCCCGGCTTGAAGCGCACAAAGACAAAACCGTGCCAGATGTCCATCTCGACCGGTTTCAGCCCCCATTCCTGCGGATCCAGATCCGGCAGGGTTTCGGGCCGTGCCGCACCGCGCAGGGTGCCATCCAGATTGAAAGCCCAGCCGTGGAACGGACAGATGATGGCGTTTTTGCAATGGCCCTTGTCTTCAGCCACGACACGGCTGCCCCGATGGCGGCAAAGATTGTGAAATGCGCGCACTGCGCCGTCTTTCCCCCGCACCACCAGGGCACGCTCACCGGTGAAATCCGCGGCCATGAAATCGCCGGGCTCCGGCACATCATTGACGTGGCAGACAAGCTGCCAATGACGGCGGAATAATAGCTCCTTTTCTTCTTCCAGAAGTTCCGGATTGGTATAGCTCCACGCAGGCAATCCAGTACGGCCGGCTCTCGGATCAGATTTAAACAGCACGTCGTCCTTCATGTGGGTCTCCTTCCCTCTGACCGGAATCCGTAGCATTTTTTATTTAAGCGCTCAAACAAAAAATTTTTGCCGGGATTTGCATTCGTGGCTGGACAAAGCAGGAATCCGGCCTCAAATTTGAGCGGTCACTCAAACGTCGAGGGGAGAAGCAATGCGCCGCGCGAGAAGCCGCAGAAGACCCGCCGCCTCCGTTGCAGCACCTGTCAGCAAGGGCCCGCACTCGCTGGCCACGCCTGCCTACGCGCCGCTTACGCAGGCGCAGGTGGACCGGGTCGTGGACACGGCGATTGAGTTGCTGGCTACCTCCGGCGTGGTATTCGAACCTGGCGGCGAAGCGGACACCCTGCTGCGCGGTGCCGGCTGCACGCTGTCGGATGAGGTGATCCTGTCGGATTTGGAGCACGGCGTGCGCAGCTACCACGATGAGCTGCGCAAGCTGTTTCCGGTTCTGGAGCA
>NZ_LUKH01000349.1:0-2753 GCF_001593695.1 Leisingera sp. F5
GCCGCCGTGGGCAAGAAGGGCGAAGTGGCGCTGAAGATGCGCGAGCTGGGTAAGATGACCCCGGAAGAACGTCAGGTCGCAGGCCCGGCGCTGAACGCGTTGAAGGATGAGATCAACTCGGCCCTGGCGGCCAAGAAATCCGGGCTGGAAGATGCCGCCCTGGATGAGCGCCTGCGCACCGAATGGCTGGACGTCACTCTGCCGTCGCGCCCGTCGCGTCAGGGCAGCCTGCATCCGATCAGCCAGGTGCAGGAAGAGATCACCGCGATCTTTGCCGAGCTGGGCTTTTCCGTGGCCGAAGGCCCGCGGATTGACACCGACTGGTACAACTTCGATGCGCTGAACATCCCTGGCCACCACCCGGCGCGCGCCGAGATGGACACGTTCTATATGCACCGCGCGGAAGGCGACGACCGCCCGCCGCATGTGCTGCGCACCCATACCTCGCCGGTGCAGATCCGCTCGATGGAGAAGATGGGCGCGCCGCTGCGCATCATCTGTCCCGGCGGCGTTTACCGGGCCGATTACGACCAGACCCACACGCCGATGTTCCACCAGGTCGAAGGCCTGGCGCTGGACAAGGACATCTCGATGGCGAACCTCAAGTGGGTGCTGGAGGAATTCGTCAAATCCTTCTTCGAGGTGGACGACGTCGAGCTGCGCTTTCGCGCCTCGCATTTCCCCTTCACCGAGCCGTCGGCCGAGGTCGACATCCGCTGCTCCTGGGAGGGCGGTGCGCTGAAGATCGGCGAGGGCGATGACTGGATGGAAATCCTCGGCTCCGGCATGGTGCACCCCAAGGTGATTGCGGCCGGCGGCATCGACCCGGAGATCTATCAGGGCTTTGCCTTCGGCATCGGCATCGACCGCCTGGCGATGCTGAAATACGGCATCCCCGACCTGCGCGCCTTCTTTGACAGCGACCTGCGCTGGCTGCGCCACTACGGCTTCCAGAGCCTGGACATGCCGGCGCTGCATGGCGGTTTGTCGCGGTGAGCGAAAAGAGGTGGGGGTTTACTGAAGTTAGCAGTGGCCGCTACCTCTGTCAGGAGCATGGCGGGTATTGTGACGCTAGTGATAGCTATCTGAACAAATGCCCGATTTGCACGCCGGGGGACGAGGCATCCAAAGTCTACAATCCAGTTCAGAGACTTCTTCGTGTTATAAACGGATTGCAAGAACGCTCGAAAAGAAACCTTACTCTGGCCACGAGTGTTTTTGGGGGGCTGAGTGTTCTCAAATTACTTCAGAGGGCAGTTCCGGCTGAAGAGGCGCTTGACGGGTACTCATTGTTTTTCACCGGTGAGGTATGGGGTGGTTTCCTCGTCATTACGGCATTGTTTTTGCTCTTGGCGATAGCGCTTTTCGCCGCCTCTATGGCTCAAGTCACCGTTGTGGAGAAAGACTGGGTACCGGCAAAAACCATTTCTGAATGGGAGCATTTCCTAGCAGCAAAACTGGGAAACATGGAGTTTCTGCATAGGTGGGCAGGGAGAAGCTTTGTAATTAGCGTCTTGGTTTTTGCTGCTGCGATTTTGCTTCAGTTTCTCTGCTAGGTGCGAGTTCACTGATCCGCGCTGTGGTGCGAAATATGAGGGCTGTGAAGGTTTTTCAGAATCAGCGCGGAATCAAGGCCGAGAGGCCGCCGCGCCATCGCCTGACCGCCCGCACGGGCAGGCGATTTGGGGCCGCCAGCGCAAAGCTTGATATTCTACGGGTTTGGCCGGCATAAACTGCCAAACACAAACGTTGGATCGCCAGCCCGCGGTCAGGCGATGGCGCGGCTTGCAGGCTCCTGTTGATCCCACAAACATGTGACGTGACACTTGGCCTTCCTTGGCTAATCTCGGGCAAATGATCCGAGCAGTTCTTTCCTTCTCCGCCACCCTCCTGTGGGCCTCCGCCGTTGCGGCGATGGGGCCGTCGCAAGCCTCTGACTGCCATGGCGAAACCGCCTGCCCGCTGGGCGAACGTTCTTATCACGTGATGGAGCCGCAGGGCTGGGATGGGGTCTCGCCCTTGCCGGTGCTCCTGCATTTCCATGGCTGGGCGCGGACCGGGGTCAATGCGCAGCGCAGCGGCCGGATCGGCGCCTCAACCAAACGGCGCGGTGTGTTGCTGGTGACGCCGAACGGGCGGCGCAAGACCTGGGATTTCTGGTCTGCGGAGACGGAAGACGTCGCCTTCACCAACCAGGTTCTGGAAGACGTCGCCAAACGCTATCCTGTTGATATGCAAAAGATCTATGTTTCGGGCTACTCCTATGGCTCGGCTATGGCCTGGCGCTATGCTTGCCAAAGCGGCAACCAGATGGCGGCGCTGCTGGGTATTGCCGGGGCGTTCCCGCCGGGGGAGACCTGCCCCGAGGCGCCGCGCGAGGTGCGGCACGTGCATGGGGTGAGCGACACGGTGATGCCCTTTCCAAATGACAGGCTGGGCGGGCGGGCCGCGCCGATGGGGCTGTGGCGCGCCAGGCTCGACTGCGGCGTCGGGCAGCCTGCAGGCGACTGGCAGGTGGTGGAGTTCCTGAAACTCAGCCGCACCGAATGGCGCGATTGCGCCGGAGGGCAGGTAGTGCTGGACACCCATCCCGGCGGCCATTTCATCCCGCATGGCTGGATCGGGCGGCAATTGGACGAGCTTTTGGGGCGCACTCCCAGCTATCCGTGACTGCAAGGACGCTCGCGCCCTTGAACCTTGGCGCATTCTTTGTCATTGCCTCTGGCAAACTGCATGTCTGCCAAGGGGTCCCC
>NZ_LUKH01000350.1:0-2750 GCF_001593695.1 Leisingera sp. F5
CAATGTCGACGTAGATGCCAGGCTCCTTGTTACTCAGCAGCTTGCCAGTGCCGGGGCGTTCTGTTCCCGCGTTCTGGGTCACATAGAACTCTTCCTCGGAGAGGGCGGCAATGGCGTCCGGATTTTTGGTGTATTTGGTCATGGTGTCCTCCCGCCTGTTTGCTTGTCGCAGAACATGGGGTGTGAGGGCGCAAATGCAATGCTCTGTTACAGGCGGCTCGCAAAGCCGTGTGCGGGGGCGGGTTTTGTCAGGCGGCGAAGGCGCCGGCCAGATCTCCGGGCAGGTCGAACTCTGTCAGCACCCGGGCGCGGGCCTCAGGCGACATCTTGAGGGCGGTCTTTTCAACGATGCGCTTCACTTTATCCGCCGGGTGTTTGGCGGCGAAGGGGGCGAAATACCATTTCAGGAAGACAAAGCAGATGATGTCTTCCAGTGCCTGCACCTGCGTGTCGCGCTTGATGCCCTCCTTTCGCAGCATGCGGGCGGCGGCCTCCGTATAGTCTGCGCCATAGCCTGCCTCCTGCATCAGGGCAGTGACCACCTGCGCGTGATGCTCAGCCTCTGCCTTTCGCCAGGCGAGGTAACCGGCGCGGCCTTCAGGGTAGCTGCTGCGCTGCAACTTCCAGCGTTCCACATGCTGGCCGCGGGCAGCAACCTGCAGTGCTTCGGAGGCGTCGGGGAACAGGCGTGCTTGCTCTGCGCTCATCCTTTGGCCGTAAAGGAGCGCGGCAGGCTGGCCGCCCTCCTGGTTGGGGTCCTGGGCGTTGGCGGCGTCGATGGCCACAAGCACCTGGGTCAATTGCGCGCTCATGCGGCGTTCTCCTGCTGGGTCATTGAGGATCAGAGTAAAGCGGAAGCGCGGAAGGTTGCAACGGTCCGCACGCCGTCAAGCATGCCGGTCCCAACGGGCGGGAACGGGCGTCAGCCCTGTTTTGCCGTGCGGGAGAGCGCCGCTGATGGCAGGGCAGGCTGGCGGGCAAGCTGGACGGCGAGAATGCCGCCGGTGACAATGGCCACCCCCAGCACATCGAGCGGCCCCAGTTTTTCACCCAGCAGCGCGCCGGCGACGGCCACGCCAAATACCGGGTTGAGGAAGTGGAAGGTGGCGGCCCGCACCGCGCCGATGCGGCTCAGCAGCATAACCCAGATGAGGGTGGCCATCAGCCCCGGCACCACCGTGGTATAGGTAAAGGCCAGCGCCAGCCGCAGGGTAGGGCGGACGAAGATTTCCTCGGTCAGCGGGGCTGCTAAAAACAGAATGGCAGAGCCAATCAGCATCTGCAGCCCCACCACCATCATGAAATTGCCGCCTGAGGTGGCGCCGCGCAAAGCCAGCGTTGCAATGGTCAGCGCCAGCACGCCGATCACGCACAGGACCACTCCGAACAGGTCCACCCCGGCACTGAGGCGGGTGCCCATGATCAGAGCCACGCCGAGGACGCCTGCCGCCAATCCGGCATAGCCCAGGGGCCGCAGCCGTTCGCCGAATAGTGCCCATCCGGCCAGTGCGACCAGCAAGGGCATGGTGGAGGCGATGATCGCGGCCAGCGAGGCCTCGATCCACTGCATGGCGACGAAGTTCAGGCCGAGGTACAGCGCGTTCTGGCAGATGCCGAAGATCACCGTGGCACGCCACTGGCCCGGCGTCAGCCGCCAGCTTTGCCCCATGGCGCGGGCAATTGCGACGCCGATCAGGCCGGAGATCAGGAACCGCACCGCCAAGGAAAACAAGGGGGAGGCATCCTCGACGATGATCCGGGCCGAAGTGAAGGCGGAGGACCACATCAGGGCAAAGGCCAGCCCCATGGCAATAGCGCGCGCATCCATCGTGAATTCCTTTCTCCCGCGGCGGACCTTCGGGGAATTGCGGGTGGAGATCAAGCCGGGATGAACCGGGATCAGCTGAGCCGGGCCACCAGAATCTGCCAGCTGGCGGCGCCGAAGGTGGCGGCAAAGAGCGCCTCGAACCCGCGGCGCAGGCGGAGGTACATTCGGCTGGCAGTGCTGCTCGAGAACAGCAGCGCGTAGCCGTGGAAGATCAGGGTGCTTTGCACGGCAATCGCCGCCATCACCACCAGCAGCGCGGACAGAGGCGTGCCTGCCGGCAGGCCGATGGCATAGAGCGACCCGAAGAACAGCACGGCCTTGGGATTGGTCAAGTGCAGCGCCAGGCCCTTGCCGTAAGCGCTCCGCAGCGTTGGCACGGCGGAGGCGCGCAATTCTGGCGCGCCAGGCCGCAGGGCCGACCGTGCCGAGCGGATGGCGAGATACATCAGATAGCCGGCGCCGAAATAGCGGACTGCTTCGAACATCCAGGCATTGGCCAGCATAACGGCGCCAAGCCCGAAGGCCGCGGAGACCGACCAGATCAGCGAGCCGGTGCAGACCCCGGCGGCGAGCGCCAGGCCCGGCTTGCGGCCATGCTGCATGGACGTGCCGGCAATGGTGAGCGTGGCCGGGCCGGGGCTTGCGGCGCCCAGAAACGCGGCGGCCATGATCAGTACCAGGTTCACGTTTTCCACTGCGGCCCTCCCACGGTCATTGACAGGAGGGTGCGCCTGCGGGGGCGCAAAGGCAAGCAGCAACGCTGCGGCGGCGGACGGACTCTTGGCAGGGGCGGCCCTGCCAGGCAAAAGAATAGGGCCGCCCCCGGGGGCAGCCCTGAAACCGTCCGGTTTATCGCCGGTATCAGCCGTTCACGCTGTCTTTCAACGCTTTTGCAATGGTCATTTTCACAACCTTGTCGGCT
>NZ_LUKH01000351.1:0-2745 GCF_001593695.1 Leisingera sp. F5
AATTGCAATCAAATGGTTAAGGCCCTGTGTGCTTTTGGTAACGCACTATGTCAAAACCAAGGCAAATGCGGACGAATTGCCGAAAATCCGCCCGTATCCCGCCCGGGTTTACAGCACCCCTCGGGGAATCGTCTCTTTCCACTCCTTGACCAGGACAACTTCCTTATTCACGCCTTCAAGGGCGGTCACCCGGCGCCAGAGATAGAAATTATCCCGGTCGCAGGTCACCTTGTTTTCAGTATCAATCGACACCTGCCAGCCTGCGCTCAGGCTGAGTGGCGGCTGTTCTCCCAGCAGGCGCCGTACCTTCGGGTCAATGCGGGTGCTGGCCTCGGGGTAAGCACCGGTTGCGGCCAGCGCTTCGCGGGCCGAGGTCCTTTCGCCGATCCGTACCCAGACGGTGTTGGTGGCGAACGGTGCCTGGCCGGGGCCAGCGGAGATCCCCAAAGTAAGCCCCTGCAAGAAGGAGACCTGCTGCGGATGGGCGGGCATTAGAACCGTTTCTGACAGGTAGCCGCCGCCGCGGCGGGGCGTTTCATACATGCAGATGCGGTTGTTGCGGAGGGTGGCCATGCCGGCATAGCGGCTGCGCTGGCGAATGCTGCCGTCGCGGGCAATGGCACGCTCAAACGTGTGGGTAACGGCGCAACCGTCCTGCGGGCGCAGCCAGATCAGCGTGCGCACGATCTGGCCGGGCCAGGTTGGGGTGCGGAAGTAACCGTGGTAGACCCCCATGAAACGGCGCAGGCGCCGGGCCTGGTCGCGGAACAGGCTGCCGAATTGCAAAGCCGGGGCCGACACTGCGGTGGCTGCGCCCCTTTGCTGGCGAAAGTCCTGATGCGGGACAAACAGCGCCTCCTCCTCCAGGCCGAAGTAACGCGCGATGCGGTGCAGATTGTGAGCCGAAGGCAGGCCGTGCCCGTTGAGATACCGGTTAAACTGCTGCCGGTTCATACCGATCTCGCGGCAGACCTGGGCGATGCTGCCGGTATCGGCGCACAACCTTCGCAAATTGCGGGAAAAATCGTTTGGCATCGGTGCGGGCTTTCACGGAGTGACTGATTGAGTGCGTACCTTCGCTTACATTTGCATACAAGTGCTCGCTTTTCATACGGTGCCAGTTTGGCAAGAGTGCCGCCAAAGGGCACCGCCCGGAACTGAGACAAGGAAGACTAAATGGCCGGCGCATTCAGCATCATTGAAAACACTTGGATCACCCTGCCGGACGGGCGCAAGCTGTCGGCGCGGATGTGGATGCCGGAGGGCGAGGGGCCGTTTCCGGCAATTTTGGAGTATTTGCCCTACCGCAAGCGCGACGGCACCGCGCCCCGCGATGAGACCACACATCCGGTTTTCGCCGCCGAAGGCTATGCCTGCATCCGGGTGGATATTGCCGGCACCGGCGACAGCGAGGGGGTGTTTGACGACGAATACTCCGAGCAGGAGCTGAGCGACGGCGAGGCGGTGCTGGCTTGGATTGCTGCGCAGTCCTGGTGCACCGGCAGTATCGGTATGATCGGCATCTCTTGGGGCGGTTTCAACGGGCTGCAGCTGGCGTTTCGCCGCCCGGCGGCTTTGAAGGCGGTGGTGTCGGTGGCCTCGACCGTGGACCGTTATGCCGATGATATCCACTACATGGGCGGCTGCCTCTTGAGCGACAATGCCAACTGGGGCAGCCAGATGTTTGCCTACCAGTCGCGCCCCGCGGATCCGGAGCTGCGCCCGGACTGGCGCGCGGACTGGATCAAGCGGGTCGAAGAGATGCCTTTTATGCCCGCTGAATGGCTGCGGCATCAGGAGCGGGATGGGCAGTGGAAGCATGGCTCGGTCTGCGAGGATTGGTCCGCAATCCAAGCGCCGGTGCTGGCGATCACCGGCTGGGCGGATGCCTATGTGAACGCGCCGCCCGCGCTGGCAGCGAACCTGCAGGTGCCCGCCAAGGCGATGATCGGCCCGTGGGAGCACCGCTATGCCCATATTGCCAAGCTGGACCCGGCGGATTTCCATGGCGAGGTGCTGGCCTGGTTCGGCAAATGGCTGAAGGGAGAAGAGACCGGGGCCGAGGATCTGCCCGGCTACCGCGTCTACATGCAAGAGCATTTCAACCCCGCGATGCAGAACAAGCCGCGCCAGGGGCGCTGGGTGGCAGAGGCGCAGTGGCCCTCGCCCAATGTGCAGGAGCGGGTGATGCATCTGGGTGCGGGCGTGCTGGCAGGGGAGGCTGCAAGCGGCACGCAGGCGGTCAGCAGCCCCGCGACGGTGGGGCAGGCGTCGGGCTACTTCTGTCCAGGGATGAGGTTCGACAATGAGCTGGCGGGCGATCAGGCTGGCGACGATGCGCTTTCAGCCTGTTTTGACAGCGCACCGCTGGAAAGCCCGCTGGAGCTGCTGGGCCGGCCGCGGGTCAAGGTGGCGTTCAGCGTCGACAGGCCGGTGGCGCAGCTGGTGGCGCGGCTGTGTGATGTCTCGCCTGAGGGCGTGTCGCAACGGATCACTTTCCGTCCTTTGAATCTGACCTGCCGTAACGGGTTTGAGGCGCCCCGGAAGCTGGTGCCGGGTGAGCGGTACGAGGCGGAGATCGAGCTGAATGAATGCGCGCACCGTCTGAAGGCGAGGCACATGCTGCGGCTGGCGCTATCGACGTCCTACTGGCCGATTGTCTGGCCCGCGCCGGAAGCGGCGGAAGTCACGCTGCATCTGGAAAGTTGTACGCTGGCGCTGCCGGAGCGGCGGGTTTCGCAAGAG
>NZ_LUKH01000352.1:0-2745 GCF_001593695.1 Leisingera sp. F5
CGGCAGCCCCGCCCCATGCGCCGCTGCGAATAGAGCAGCGGCCCCCGGTTCCAAAACGGATTGAGAAGCAGCAGACCCGCGGCACACATCAGTGCCAGCGGCAGCAGGATCGCGCAACTGACAACCAGATCAAACATGCGCTTTACCCCGGCAAACACAAACCCGGACAGGGTGCTGCGGGGCGGCGGACGGACTGAATTATAAGGCAGATCCCGTTCTGGGACTTCAAAGTCAAACATTGAAATTAATCACCTAAGGTTCAACAAAAATATTAACCTTTTGCCGCATTCAAGCGGGCAAACATTAGGCAATTATGTATTAAGTCAAAATTGTGTCAATTGATTCTAAAAAGTGACACAGTTAAACATGCGTGAGTTGCATTAAGTTAGAAAGAACTTCGCCGCCGCAGAATCCAGCCTTCGTAAGGGGTGGAGAGTCTTGAGAATTCCAAATAGGTTTCCAGCTGCCGCTCCGGCAGGCCAAGCGCCCGTCCCGTCACAGCCAGGCGCAACCAAAGATCCCCGTCAAGCGGCTGCCGGGCCAGCGCTGTCTCAAGCTGGCGCAGGGCGGCTGCCCGGGCCGCAACTGTCTCCGGGTCCGGTACGGGCCGCAGCGGGTCCAGGCCGTTTGCCGCCGCTATCAGATCCGCCGCGTATAGATGCAAAACCGCCCGGCTGCGGTGCAGATGCGGATCAAACAGCGCTGCCGCACCGGCTGGCGCGGCCAGCAGCGCCCCCACCAGTCCGCTGTCCGCCGTCTCCAGCCGCCCTGCCCCGGCCTCTGCGGCCAGGCGGTGATGCGCCTGGT
This sequence comes from Leisingera sp. F5, assembly GCF_001593695.1. NCBI lineage: Bacteria > Pseudomonadati > Pseudomonadota > Alphaproteobacteria > Rhodobacterales > Roseobacteraceae > Leisingera > Leisingera sp. F5. Next base: position 808 of record NZ_LUKH01000352.1, read on the forward strand.
GGTTCAGATGGCTGCGCAGAGCCTGCCATTGCAGCCCTGCGCACAGGGCCGCCAACGCCAGAAGCAGGGCCTTAGCTGTCATTGTAATAGCGGCCGTAGCCCCTCCCGCAGCCATAAGACGACCCCTCGCAACTGCCATAGGCAGCGGCTTTTTTCGCGTCGAACATATTCAGAAAGGCGCCATAGCACTTGCCGCGCAGCCGCGGGTCGCTGCCCAGGATCGCGGCGGCGTGGTTCACATCGGCGGCGCCCCATTTGGCAACGAAAAACAGCCCGTCCAGATTGTGCAGAACCGCGCGCGCATCCACCACCGGCCCCAGCGGCGGCAGATCGACAATCACACAGTCATAGACCGCCGCACAGGCGCCCAGAAGATGCTCCATCGCCGGGCCGCCCAGCAGCTCGCCGGTATGCACCGCCCGGCCGTGCCGGTTCGGCAGGATATGGGCGCCGGTCTCTTGTTCGACGCACAGCACATCCTGCCAGTCCGCCCCGTCCAGCAGCACATCCACCAGGCCCTGCTCAATATCGCCCGCCAGCGCCCGGGTCAGGCCCGGATTGCGCAAATCGCCGTCGATCAGCATGACCGAGGCGCCCTGCGCCGCCAGCAGCGCTGCAAAATTGGCAGCGGTGGTTGTTTTGCCTTCACCGGGGAAGCAGGACACAACACCGATGATCTGGCTGGCACCGCGCTGCGGCGCCTTCAGCGTCAGGCTCATCCTGCCAGTGCGCAGCGTCTCGGCAAATCCTGACAGCGGCTTCCCGGCACCATAGCGCAGGATGCCGGGAAACCGCACCTTCCGCCTGCCAAGCTGCAGATCCGCCGCCTCCGGCGGGTGCTGCGGCGCTGAAATCTTCTCCAGCCCGCCCAGAAACTCCAGCCCCAGGGTGGTTCTGATCTGCTCTTCCGTGCGCAGCCTGGTGTCCACCGCCTCCCGCAGCGCGCTCCAGCCCGCCGCAAGCAGCACCCCCAGAATGCCGGCCAGGGCAGCTATTTTTGCCAGCTGCGGCGAACTCGGGGTTTCAGGCACCCGCGCCAGGTTCAGGATCCGCGCGTCCGACACTGGAAAGCTCTGCTCTTGCAGCGATTGCTGATAGCGCTGCAGAAAACTGGTATAAAGGCTGCGCACGGTCTCCGCGCTGCGCTCCATCTCGCGCAGCTCCACCAGGGTTGTGTTGTCCGCCCCCAGCTGTTCGGAGGCAACCGCCTGCGCGGCTACCAGGCTGGCCAGCCGTTCGCGGGCTTCATGCACATCGTTGCCGGCCACCACCTCCGAGCGTTTGATCTCTTCAAACATCAGCCCTTCCAACTGGATCAGCTCGCGCTGGCGCCGCCGGGTCTGCGCGTGATCCGCACCCAGGCTGCTGCGCAGATAGTTGAAGTCCCGTAAGGTCTCCAGATACTGGCTGCGCAGGTTTGCAGTGATCGATTGGCTGGCGGTCGAGCTGACAAAGGCTGAGGTGTCATTCTGCGTGACGATTTCATTCAGGCGGTTACTGCGGGCTTGCAGCGCCAGCAGCTCCGCCCGCAGATCCGCCACCTGCTTGTTCAGCAGCTCCAGCTCAATATCCGACGACAGATCGCCGCCTGCACCTGCCAGATTGTTTTCGCGCCGGAAGCTGTCGACCGCCTTGTCCAGCAGACCGGACTGCAGCCGCAGCTGATCCGACCGCTCCTTCAGCCAGTTGGTGGCGCGCTGGGTCGCCTCGTATTTCGAGGCCAGCTGATCCTCGATATAGGCATTGGCAACCGCATTGGCGATCCGCGCCGACAGCGCCGGAGAGACCGAGGTATAAGTGATCTGCAAAACCCGGCTGCGCTGCACCTGGCGCACGGAAACATTGTCCCGCAGCAGGCTGACGGCATCCTGGCGGGCGGCTTCTGCCAGTTCCTGCGGCGTCAGCGGAATGGCGGGTTGTTCGTCCTGCACCCAGGAC
>NZ_LUKH01000353.1:0-2742 GCF_001593695.1 Leisingera sp. F5
GGACATTCTCGGCAAAGCCACGGGCCTGCCGCTGTGGCAACTGCTGGGCGGGGCAGAGGCCGCGCCGGTGCTGGTGAACTCGTCGATCTCCACCAGCAGTCCGGGGGAAATGCTGGCGCTGATCGCCCGTGCCGCGCAAAAGGGCTATACCGTGCATTCGGCCAAGGTGGGCGGCACTGACATCGGCCTCGACATTGACCGGATCGAGGCGATTTCCGAAGGCCTGCCCAAGGGCCACAAGGTGACCTTTGACGTAAACCGCGCTTGGCAGCCCGGCGTCGCGGTGGAGGTGCTGAACTCGGTCAAGGCACGCGACTGGGTGGAGCAGCCCTGCGAGACGCTGGACCAGTGCGCCCATGTGGCGGCGCGGGTCTCCAACCCGATCATGCTGGATGAATGCATGCAAACGTTCGGCGACCATCTGGAGGCCTGGAAGCGCGGCGCGTGCGAAGGCGTGAAGGTGAAGCCCAACCGCGTCGGCGGGCTGACCCGGGCGCGGCAGATCCGCGACTTTGGCGTCTCCGTCGGCTGGCAGATGCATATCGAGGATCTGGGCGGATCGGCGCTGGCGGATACCGCAGCGATCCACCTGGCGGCCTCGACGCCGGAGGCCAACCGGCTGGCAAGCTGGCTCTGCCACTACCATCTGGATGCGGATCCGGTCCCCGGCCAGGGCGCGCGCAATGACGCGGGCATTGCCGTGCCACCCTCCCTGCCCGGCCTCGGCGTGACCCCGGAAGACGGCGCGCTGGGGGACCCGGTTGCGGTCTACGGAGGCTAGTGCGATGCCCGCACGGCTGTTGCAGGAGCTGACACAGTTGGCCGCCCGGACCGAAGGGCTGGAGTGGTTTGCGCCGCGGATGCAGGACCTGCCGCTGCTGGACGCAGAGCCGCGCCAATTGCCTGTGTGCACGAGGATATCCAAACTTCTGCCAGCCGCGGCGCTTGCGTCCCGGCCCGGGCCATGTGTTTCGGCGGGCACGCTACCCGTTGTGAAAGCTCTGATTGCCGCGCTTCCCCGCCTCAAATGGCAGCAGACCTACACCAAGGCGGATGGCTTCTCCCGCAACTGGCTGGACAATTACGGCTGGGTCAATCTGATCTCACCCGAGGGGTTGTACCACAGCAACGAGATGCGCCTGTCGATCGGCTACTGGGGCGCCGGACAGCATTATACCGAGCATTCGCATGCACCTGAGGAGACCTATCTGATCCTGGCCGGCCAGGCCCGGTTCCATTCTCAAGGCCGCCCGCCGCGGGATGCGATCCCCGGAGACACTATCCACCACGCGCCGCATCAGAAACATGCCATTGATATGGTGCCGGGGCCACTGCTGGCCGCCGCCTTCTGGCGCGGAGAAGACCTGCTGAGAAAATCCGACCTTGGAGCACGTAAATGAAAATCACCCGGATCTCCCTGTGGCATGTGCCGCTGACCAGCCACACCGCCTATTACATGGCCGAAGGCAAGACCTGCGGCACCGTCGAAAGCGTGGTGCTCGCGTTGGACACGGACGCGGGCCTGACCGGCTGGGGCGAGGTCTGCCCGATCCCGCATTACCTGCCCGCCTATGCCCGCGGCGTGGTGCCCGCGGTTGAGGAGATGGCGCCGGTGCTCATGGGTGCCGATCCGGTGGGACCAGAGGCGGTGATGGCGAAACTGGACTGTTGGCTGCAGGGGCACGCTTACGCCAAATCCGCCATCGACATCGCCCTGTGGGACCTGACCGCGCAGGCCGCCGCGCTGCCGCTTCATGCGCTCTTGGGCGGTCAGCGGCAGGCGGATATGCCGCTTTATCACTCGATCACCTGCGTCGCCCCCGAGGAGATGGCGCACATCGCCCGCGAGGCACAGGAGACCGGCATCACCCAGTTTCAGGTGAAACTCGGCGCCGACCGCGACTGGCTGGCCGATGTGGCCCGGCTGCGGCTGGTGCGCGAGGCGGTAGGCGATGGCCCGCTGGTCTATGGCGACTGGAACTGCGGCGCAACCTCGCTGGATGCCTCCCGCGTGGGCCGGGCCGTTGCCGGTCTGGACATCATGCTGGAACAACCCTGCGCCACCATTGAGGATTGCGCCCGGGTGCGCGCGGCCTGCGGCCTGCCGATGAAGCTGGATGAAAACGCCCATGATACTGCCTCCTTGCTGGCTGGCCACGCGGCAGGCGTGATGGATGCGGTCGCCATTAAGCTCTCGAAATTCGGCGGGTTGTCGGCCTCACGCCGGGCGCGCGACCTGTGCCTGCATTTGGGCGCCAAGATGTGCATCGAGGACACCTGGGGCTCCGACATCACCACCGCGGCGCTGCTGCATCTGGGAGCCTCGACTGATCCGTTGAGCGTGATGAATGTCTGCGACCTCTCTTCCTATGTCAGCCCGCGGCTGGACCCGGCCGGGCCGGAGCGCCGCAACGGCCGTATCGCCCCGCCGGAAGGCGCTGGCCTGGGTGCACGTCCCGACCGCGAGGGCCTGGGGGCTCCCGCAGCTGTGATCGATTAATTTTTGACTTATTGGTCAAATCTCACCTAACAATGGGCAACCCGCCCTCAACAGGAACTGAAGACATGGAAAAGATCCTCTCACAGGCCGAATGGACTGAACGCGCCCGTGCGGTGCTGCCCGCGGGCGGCTTTGGCAATTTTGATCCCGGTATCGTCATCCGCGAGGGCAAGGGCTCGCGCGTGTGGGATGAAGACGGGAAGGAGTATATCGACTATCTGATCGGCTCCGGCCCGATGATG
>NZ_LUKH01000354.1:0-2740 GCF_001593695.1 Leisingera sp. F5
GTGGTGGATGACACCGAAATGGGTGTGACCAATGTGGTGCGCGGTTCAGACCACGTGACCAATACGGCGACCCAGATCCAGATCATCGAGGCGCTGGGCGGCACCGTGCCGTCGTTCGCGCACCACTCGCTGCTGACCGGCCCGCAGGGCGAGGCGCTGTCCAAGCGTTTGGGCACGCTGGCATTGCGCGACCTGCGCGAAGCGGGCGTGCAGCCGATGGCGCTGTTGTCATTGATGGCGCGCCTGGGGTCTTCCGACCCGGTCGAACTGCGTTCGGAAATGGCCGAGCTGATCGAAGGTTTCGACATCAACCGCTTTGGTGCGGCGCCGACCAAGTTCGATGCCGAGGATCTCTATCCGCTGACCGCCCGCCATCTGCAGTCGCTGCCGCTGGAGGCGGTGCAGAGCCACGTGGACGCGCTGGGTGTTCCAATCGAAAAGCAGGCCGCCTTCTGGGACATGGCCAAAGAGAACATCACAACGCTGAAAGATTTGGCAGGCTGGTGGGAGTTGTGCCGCGACGGTGCCGAGCCGCTGGTGGCGGATGAGGACAAGGACTTTATCGCCGAAGCTATGGCGATGCTGCCCGAAGGCCCCTACGACGCCGACAGCTGGAAAACCTGGACCACTGCGGTGAAAGAGGCCACGGGGCGCAAGGGCAAGGGGCTGTTCATGCCGCTGCGCAAGGCGGTAACCGGCATGGAACGCGGCCCGGACATGTCGGCACTTCTGTCGCTGATGGAAAAGGTCCGCGCCCGCGGCTGATCGAAGTTTGTCAGAGATTAAAAATGGCGGCGCTTCAGGGTGCCGTCATTTTCTTTCCGGAGCGCTCCCGCCCGTCGGACCGGCATCAAAGATACCGTACCACCGGTTGGGCCCGGCGCCGCGCTGAGGTGAGGCGCTGCACCGCTCCCCATGGGGAGCGGTGCCATGCCCAACTGTGCACTGCGCATATTTCATGCGCCGGAACAGACGGGAGCATACCCTTTCGCCAATCACAGGCGGATCAGCCCCAGCTGCCGTCTTTCAGCTCCTGGCACATCTCCTTGGCAGCCTTTGCCATCTCCGGGTTCGGATGTTCGCCAAGCGCATCCAGCGACTTTTCCATCCAGCGCATGACTGATGGGGGCTCACTGCCGCAGCGGGCAATCGGCGGAAAGGCGCATGCCAGCAGATGCTGTGCGGTGACAGGGGGGATGCAGACATTGGGGTAGGCGGCCTCGCGGGCGTCACTGGTCTCATCCGCCGGCGTGTTCTCCCACAGCAACCGTTCCAGTCGGCCCATGACTTCAACCGCGGTGCCGGGATCATTGACACCGGGCGACAGCGCCTTTTGCGCGGTCTCCGCCAGCAATGTCAGGCCGAAAGACGGATCCTGATCAAAACTGCGCACATCCCCGATGTCGATCGCAGCAGAAGCCGTCTTGCGGAACTTGCTGCCGCCCCCCGTGGCCCAGGCCACCGGCTGGCCGCGCAGGATGTATTGCCCCGGCGCGCGCGCCAGGGTGATCTGCGTGCCTGCCTCTGCGGCCAGCTCATTCAGCTGGGCCAGCCCCGCGTAGCGGACAAATCCGCTTTGGGCGGCGGGGATATCCACTGCGTCTTCGGGTTTGGCATCTTCACGTGCGCACAATCCGCCCAGGCAGGGCTTTTTCACCCGGGTGCGCAGGCTAGCGCGGGTGCGGTTCTCGATCAGCCGCAGGGTGTGGTCCATGCTGCCAAGGCTGGACAGGTGATCAATCCAGCGCAGGATGGCGCCGACGATCAAGATCACCACGATGATAGTCAGGCCAAAGACCGCCAGCGCGCCTTCCGGTGTGTAATAGCGGGCCCGGAACAGGATCACCGCGCTCAGCGAATAGATAAACCCGCCCACAAATGTCGCCAGCACCCGCTGGGTGACGGTGTCCTCCAGCAGCAGCCGGTAGACCCGCGGTGTCGCCGTCGAGGCCGCGGTGCGGTAGGCGCTGACCATGACGTTGAGCGAAAAGGTGGTGACCGCCAGCATTCCAGAGGCAAGGATCGTCAGCACCGGCAGCACCGCCTCGCGTCCGAAATCCTCGCTCAGACCGTCCGGCAGCAGCGGTTTTGCCAGCGGCGCAAGCAGCAGGGCCAGCAGGGAAAAAAGGGAAATGAGAACAACCCTGAACCAGAGCTGCCGTGCAATCCGGCCGAGGTGCAACAGCGCCTTTTCTATCATGACCCTGATTCTATCCGACGCGCGCCTGTACTGCCGATCAGTTCATCAAACAATTTGCGTTCGGCCGTTGAAACCGGCTGATGGCGCGGATAGCGCGGCGCGGCCCGGTCATTCAGAACCGGGGCGTCCCAGCCATCAGTGGTTGCAACAAAATCGTGCAACCCGGCCTCGCCAAAGATCTGCAAATAGCCCTGCAGCACCACATCCAGATAGCTGAGCAGGATTGGGTGCTGCTCGGTGGCGCCATTTTTCTTGCCCGCCGCAATGGCATAGACAGAAATATCGGGCGTTCCTTCCAACCCGTGCTGCACCCTGTCTGATGCAGGCAGCCGGTCATAGGCGAACTCGCGTTCGTCCAGCGCCGCCCAGTCGGCCCCGGGCACCTCGGCGATCAACCCGTCAATCACGCTGTCCGCGCAGGGAACAGCCGACAGAAATGCAACCTCGCGCAGAGCGGTATGAACCCAGGTCCGCCGCCAACCCTGCAACCGTGCAGGCCGGGCGCCGCCATAGTCATGCGTGGCCGTGTTCACCAGGCTG
>NZ_LUKH01000355.1:0-2739 GCF_001593695.1 Leisingera sp. F5
TTCACCGGGCTGACGCCGCCCCGCTGGGGCGACGGTCCCGCCTCACTGTGCGGACCGTATTCAGCAGGAGCGCCCCGCCAGCGCAATCCATTGCGGTTGATGAAGGTTCGTCGGGAAAACGATTCACTGGATCGTTTTCTGATCCTCCTCACTCCCGCTCAAAACGCGCCGGTCATCGACGCGAGGCTTGCCGGGGGACCTGGGAAAGAAGGGTTCAAGACGCGCCATCTGCGCGTCGCCCAGCCAGAAAAGATCAGACATGCACACCGCTCGTTTTCGAGCTCTGAATCACACGGCAAATCGGAAATCAATGCATCCTGACCCTTCTGTATCCCGGGGGTCCGGGGGCTGGCCCCCGGACGTCCGCAGCAGCTTACAAAGCCCGGCGCATGTGACAATATGGTAAAGCCTCATTAACCACTATGCACCTGTTACAAGACTGCCCATGATGACCCGGGTCCGCAGCATTGCGGCAAAGACTGTTGAGATTTTGGAGCCCGCGATGGAGCGCAAGCAGATCATTGATGCCCAGCAGAACGGCAACAAGGCGGAAGCCTTTGAAGCCTTTGATGATATTCCTGCCAACCCGAACCTCGGCCGCACCATCGGCGATGTGATCGCCAGCCGCTATGGCCGCCGGGAGATGCTGAAAGGCATGCTGGGGGTCTCAGCCTCCACCGTCCTGTTCGGCGCCACCGCCCTCACAGCGCCGCGCCAGGCCACCGCAACCGGCACGGCTGGTACAAGCCGCTATGCCTTTGATGAACTGGCCTGGGGCAATGACAAGACCCACCATGTGGCCGAGGGCTATGACGCAGATATCCTGCTGCGCTGGGGCGACCCGGTCACTGCCGATGCGCCGGACTTCGACGTGATGCACCAGACGGCCGGGGCCCAGCTGCAGCAGTTCGGCTACAACAACGACTATGTCGGCTTTACCCCGCTGAACGCCGAAGGCACCCGCGGGCTGCTGTGCGTGAACCACGAATACACCAATGAAGAGGTGATGTTCCCCGCACTCGGCCGCCAGGACAAAGCAGACTTCTCCGGCATGACACGCGAGCTGGTGGATATCGAAATGGCTGCGCATGGCGGCTCGGTGGTGGAAATCGCCCGCGGCGCGGACGGCAAATGGGCCGTGGTCCGGGACGCCAGGATGAACCGCCGCATCTCGCCGCTGAGCACCGTGATGACCATTGACGGGCCCGCTGCGGGCCATGCCCGGATGCAAACAATTGCAGATCCCAGCGGCGCACAGGTCATCGGCACATTGAACAACTGCGCCGGCGGCATGACCCCCTGGGGCACTTGGCTGATGGCCGAGGAGAACTTTCACGGCTATTTCTGGACGGACAAGCTAGACGCAGACGGCAATCCGGACCTGTCGGATCAGCCTGAGGCCGCGCAGATGAAACGCTATGGTGTGCCAGGCCGCTGGTATGCCTGGGGCAAATTCCACGACCGCTTCAACATCGACAAGGAACCCAATGAGGCCAACCGTTTCGGCTGGGTTGTCGAGGTTGATCCGCGCAATCCGGAGGCCAAGCCGGTCAAACACACTGCGCTGGGCCGCTTCCGGCACGAAGGCGCGGAGACGGCGACCTCCAAGGATGGCCATCTGGTGGTCTACATGGGGGATGATGCGCGGTTCGACTACCAATACAAATATGTCTCCACGGGCGTGGTGTCGGACGACCCGGCGGCCAATTCAAACCTGCTGCGCGACGGCACGCTTTACGCAGCCCGTTTTGACGCAGACGGCAGTGTTCACTGGCTGCCCCGAAGACGCAGCGCCCCGCGGCGACGGCACTGCCTATATCATGCTGACCAACAACGCCCGCCGCGAAGCTGGCCAGACCGATGCAGCCAACCCGCGGGCAGAGTCGCGCTTCGGCCATATCATCGAAATCAAGGAAGACGGCGGTGACCATGCAGCAACCTGCGGCAAGTGGTCTATCCTGGTGAAATGCGGGGATCCGCAGATTGCCGAAGTGGGCGCTGCATGGAACCCGGAAACCTCGGAAAACGGCTGGTTCGGATCACCCGACAATTGCGCTTTTGACGCTGATGGCCGCCTCTGGGTCGCCACCGACCAAGGACGGAAGTGGGACAAGACCGGCAAGTCGGACGGGCTGTACGGGGTTGAGACCGAAGGAAGCCTGCGCGGCCATTCCAAGCTGTTCTTCCGCTGTCCGGCAGGCGGAGAGCTGTGCGGCCCCTATTTCGCGCCGGATGGCGAGACATTGTTTCTGGCGGTGCAGCATCCGGGCACCGATGGCACCAAGGCGCTGGAAGGGTTTGAGCGCGCGTCGACATTTGAGGATCCCGCCACACGCTGGCCGGATTTCGACCCGGAAATGCCGCCCCGCCCCGCGGTGGTAGTGGTGACCAGACAGGGCGGCGGCAAAATCGCCGCCTGAGATGAAGTTCAATCGTTACCAAGCGGAGCGCACCCCTGCCAGGGCGCGCACAGGTTTTCGCCCTGACGGGCCGGCTGCTGCCAGACGCACGCGATTGTGAGACACCTGCCGCTTGCTGTGCCGTAAAAGCAAGGAATGCCAACTGGAGGTCCGTGATGCATTTGAAACGCCTGGCCACCGCCCTGATCCTTGCAGCCTCTGCCGCCGCAGCCGGAAATATCGCGCCACGCGACGGCTGGGCCGTGCATGAGACGTCCAAGCCTTATGAACAGCTGATCCAGGACGTCAAAGCTGCAGCCAAGGCCGAGGGCCTGGGGGT
>NZ_LUKH01000356.1:0-2738 GCF_001593695.1 Leisingera sp. F5
ACGGTCAAGGCGGGATCAAAGATCCTGATCCCCTCCGACGGCTACTACGTCACCCGGCGCCTTGGCGAGCGGTTCCTGCAAAACCTCGGCGTTGAGGTTATACAGCGCACAACCACCGGCTTTTCCGAGGGCGGCTTTGAAGGTTTTGACGTTGTTTTTGCGGAAACGCCGTCGAACCCGGGCCTGGACCTCTGCGACCTGCGCGCCATTGCGCGGGACGTTCATGCTGCAGGCGGCATCCTGATCGTCGACAACACCACCATGACCCCGCTGGGACAGCGCCCGCTGGAGCTGGGCGCCGATGTGGTGGTGGCCTCCGACACCAAGGCGCCGGGCGGCCATTCCGATGTGCTGATGGGGCACGTGGCCACCCGCAACGAAGGCATCCTGCAAGCCGCGCGCGAATGGCGCCAGTTCGGCGGCGGCATTCCCGGCCCGCAGGAGGCCTGGCTGGCGCACCGGGGGCTGGAGACTTTGGACGTGCGCTTTGACCGGATGTGCAGCACAGCGGAGGTGCTGGCCGAACGGCTGGCGGCGCATCCTTTGGTACAGGAAATCCGGTTTCCCGGTTTGGCTTCTGATCCCTCGCACGGCCTCGCCAAGCAGCAGATGTCCCGGTTCGGGTTTCTGATCTCGATCACCTTGGACAGCGCGGTGCGGGCGGATGCCTTCATCAACACCTGCCCGCTGATCCGGGCTGCGACGTCGTTTGGCGGGGTGCACACCTCTGCCGAACGCCGCGCCCGCTGGGGCGATGCGGTGGCGCCAGGGTTTGTGCGGATCTCGGTTGGAACCGAACCGGCCGAGGAGCTGTGGAGCGCCATGGCCGCAGCGCTGGAGATGCTTGGCGGCTAGCAGGCCAGACAACAAGACAAGCTGTCCCCGCGGGGACAGCTTGGTGATACCCCCGCAGGCCGGAGAGCCAGTCAGGCCATCTGCGGCACCCGGATGCGTTGCTGGTGCATCTTCCGGTAATGCGGCAGCATCCGTCGGTGGACCCGGCGCACGCGCTCCGGGGTGTTCTCGATCTCCACATATTTGCGCGCCTGGCGGGTAAGGCCGGTGGATTTTGCAAGGTTGGCGTGGAAAGACCCGCCGTCCCACCAGCTGTGCGCGGACGGATCACCCCCGGGCTCCCAGGTTAACGCTTCCTTAATGAATGGAATACCAACTGCCTCGCTGAAGGCCTGGGTCATCTCCTCGGGGTTCTCCAGCAGATCGTCGCTGTCGACCACCGTCGGCGGGGTGCCGTTGAGAGCGGTTAGCAGATCAAACAGCGCGCGCTGTTCGGGGAAGCCGACCTCCAGCTCATCGAAATCGGGCCATTTGTTGTACATCGAGGTGATGGTCTTGGCCGGGTCGCGGATCAAGAAAGCATGGGTAAAGTGCGACAGGAACTCTGGGTCCCACATGTGGTTGATATAGTGGGGGAAATCCTTGAGGAATACAGGGCTTTTTTTGGCCCGCGCCTTGATGTCTTCCCAGACGCTTTCCAGGGTGAGGCCGGGGGTGGTTTTCTCGCCTTCTGTGTAACGCGGCCACAGGGGGTCTTCGCCCTGGTACCAAGCCTCGCCGAAGGGTTCGTGCAGGCAGTCCAGGTCGCCGCGCTGGCGCATCATCCATTCGAACGCGGTGGAGGTAGAGCGGGGCACGGCCCACAATGCGACAATCTTATGCATTTCGGGTATCCTTAGAGCGAGGAGAGCAGGGCGCCCTGCCGGGAGTCAGGGCTGTTTTCGGGTGTCAGGCCCAGGGTCTTGAAAACCCGCCAATAGAGCGCGATGTCATGGCCGACGACGGGTTTGCCGAGGCGTGCCTCCAGTTCGGCGGCGTAATGCACCGGGCGCTGCGCGATGCCGTCGGAGGCGCGGCGGTAGTTGCTCATGCCGTTGATAAGATAGGCGTCGGCCTGTGGTGCCTGTTCGGCGGTGTAGTCGAAGGATTTCCAGATCAGATCCTCGTCGAAGCACCAGATGCAATTGTCGACATCCTCCTGGGTTTCGAACCAGCCTTGATCGTGGAAATTCCCCGCCCAGACCACATCGAACCCGGCTTCTTTCAGAAACCCGACCGTGCCCTGATACCAGCTGTCCGGGTGATAGCAGGCGTTCAGGGCGACCTTCTCGACGTTGCGGTCACGCAGGGCCTCGACCATGGCGTAGCCGGCCATGTGAAAGGGGGTCTCGTACTTGTCGCTTAGCATTTCGCAGTGCTGGCGGATGCCCTCGACACCCATGCCAGAGGCATGCACCCAGTTCGACCCCACCTGGCCGCAGACGTCGGCGCCATTGTTGGCCATGCACTCGACGAATTCCTCCAACAGGCCGAAATTCTTCTGCCGCTGACCCAGTTGGTGGGCGTAATCCGGCACATGCAGCATCCGCCCATGCACCCCGACCGAGCGCGGCGCCATGCGTAGAAAATCCGACGGCGCGGCGTCAAAGTCATACGGCGGGGCGGTGAAGCCGACCTGATGCGGGAACAGCTTGTTCTTCGGATTGGCCCAATGGGCGGGTTTTTCATAGTCCGGCATTGCGGCTCTCCCTGTTGCGCTTGGGGGAGAACCTGGGGCAGGAGGGGCGGCTGTGTCTATTGCTTTCGCGTGCGTCAGGACATAACCATTTTGATATGGAGATGCGAAAATATAACCTGCCCTCGGTCAGCGCGTTGGCTGCGTTTGAAGCGGTGGCGCGGCTGCAGGGGTTTGCGCGGGCGGCGGAGGAGCTGAACACCTCGCA
>NZ_LUKH01000357.1:0-2731 GCF_001593695.1 Leisingera sp. F5
ACCTTTCGCTGGCCCAAGGAGTGCGCCTCGGCGCTGCGATCTTCCGGCCATTCCTTCAAGCCCCGGCCGAGGAGGCTGCGCCGTGAGTTCACTCGTCCTTTACGGGTTCACTGCAGGCGCGGTTGCAACGGTCAACCCCTGCGGCTTTGCCCTTTTGCCAGCGTGGTTCGCCCGTGAAATGGCGGCACACGAAGACCGCCCCGCGGCCGAACGCCTGATCCGGGCGTTCGGTTCAGGCGGGCAGGTTTCGCTCGGCTTCGTTTCCATATTCTTGGTTGCCGGGATCCTGCTTGCCGCCGGCTCCGAATGGCTCGGACCGGCGCTGCCGTGGATCGGTGTGACACTGGGATTGGCACTGGCATTGATCGGCATCAGCTGGATTGCGTCGATCCGGTTCCCGGGAGTTCCAGTCATTGAAAAATGCCGCCGAGTTAGCACCCGCTATGGCGCGTTCGGATTTGGCCTCTCGTATGGGCTTGCGTCTATCTCCTGCACACTGCCGGTGTTCATGTCTGTCGCGGGCCTGTCCATTCTTCTGGAGAGCGAGATTTCTTTGTCCGGCTTTTTGGCATACCTGGCCGGGGCAGCCTCCGTTTTGACACTGGTCGCAGTGGGCGGAAGACTCGCAGGTTCGGGATTGCTGAAGCTAGTTCAAGATCGCACCGTGTTCTTGCGACGGGCAGCCGGCACTCTGACACTGCTGGCCGGTCTCTACATCGCCCTCTATTGGGGAAGGCTTTTCTTCGATAACGCGTCATGGGCAGACGAAATCGCGTATTCAGTCGAAGGATATGCATCGAGCGCAAGCATGTTTCTGTCGTCCAGAACGGGTTTACTCATTCTGCTGTCGGGCGCCACTGTTCTTGCCTTGTGGGCGTGGATTGCTCGCATACGCGCTGCGCACCGCAAACAGGCCGCTCGCTTGATCCCTGGAGACTATATGAACAAGCTAACGGGCTTCCTGAGATGGGACCATGACTGACCTGAACTGCCAACATACAGCAAAAACACCTGATGAATTCGGGTGTGACACCGGCCAGCTTGCACTGTGTCTAGCGGAACATGGCGCCAGTTCAGAGGACGCCCAGGCAGCTATCCGAAAGTTCGGGCAGCTTCTGTCAGCGGCACCATTGCGGGTAGAACGCCTCTTTGTGAGCGTGCAACCGCTGCATCCGGATTTTCGGGCACGTACTTACCTGTGGCTCGCCAAGGACGACCGGGTGCGCGTGATCGAATGGCCGCATGGGCTTAAGAACAGGCAGGGCTACCGTTCCTCTCCGGATCATCACGTTCATACCACGGGTACAGAGTTACGTGTTCCAGACCTCCAAAACACCCCACCGTCACGTTGCAATCTCTATGATGAGCTTCGGCTTGACGGTTTCACCGACTATCTCATTATCCCGTTGCGCTTCAGTGGCGGCACAATCAACACGCTTTCGATTGCAACGCGCCAACCAGGCGGATTTTCGAAAGGCTGCCTCGTTGCCTTCCGCCGGCTGGCAGATCTCCTGGCCGCGCTGCTGGAGCGGTTTGTTGCCGTCGAAAACCTCGACACCGCCCTGCGGACCTACCTGGGCCGGCATGCCGGCAGCCAGGTCATGCGCGGCGAGATCCGCCTTGGCGAAGGCCAACTAGTCGAGGCTGTCGTGCTGTTTGCGGATCTTCATGACTTCAGCAGCCTTTCGGCGCAATTGAAGCCGGCAGAGACGGTCAGCCTGCTAAACAGCTATTTCGACTGCCTTGTCGCTCCGATTGAAGAGAATGGCGGCCACATACTGAAATTTATCGGCGACGCTGTTCTAGCCTTCTTTCCAGTTAACTTACCCGGATCGCCTGAACCGCGGCCGCAAGAAGCAATCGCCGCCATCAGTCAGAGGCTCAACATGCTGAATTCCGCGCGAATGGAAGCAGGTGAGAAGGCCCTGCAGCACGGCCTCTGCTTGCATTTCGGCGAAGTTCTGTACGGCAATATCGGGTCGAGTGAGCGTCTGGATTTCACCATTATCGGCGATGCGGTGAATGTAGCCTCCCGATGTCTTGAGGAAACCCACGCATTTGGCGTCGAGTACCTCGCCACAGAGGGATTCGTAACGCGATTTTCTCCCGAAAATTCCTCACACATCGGGACGCGCAAGTTGAAAGGCATTACCAGTCCTGTATCGCTTCATGAACTTTGCCCGAATTTAACGTAGACTTTTTTTCGTCCTTGGAGGAGGACGCCTGGCGCTCTGGGCCAAAATCAGACGTGCGAGAGGGGGTCCCTTGCGACTTGCGCTCTTGGGGTATACCCGCGTCTGCGACTACCTTCACGGCAAGGCGGAGTGGGGGGAGGCTAGCCTGCCCTGTGTGACGGATGAAACGCAGGTGCGATAGGGAGAGGCTGAGGCGATGCGGGATTGGCTGGAGAGGCGTCAGATCACTGTCTACCTTGGCGCGATTGGACTCGGAATCGCTGCCGGCTCGATAGCGCCGGATGCTGCCGGTCCTCTGGAATTCGCAGTCACACCCGTGCTGGCGGCGCTCATCTATACCACGTTCCTGCAGGTTCCGCTCGCCGATCTCAGAGGCGCGATGCGCAACCGGCGTTTTCTCGGCGCGCTCCTGGTGGCCAATTTCATCGCTGTTCCGCTGCTGGTGTGGCTTCTGTTCCAAATGGTGCCGTCCCGCCCGGCGGTGCAACTGGGAGTGCTCCTTGTGTTGCTCACCCCCTGCATCGACTATGTCGTAG
>NZ_LUKH01000358.1:0-2729 GCF_001593695.1 Leisingera sp. F5
AAGGCGAGTACGGGCTTGCGCTGGTCGAGGCGGTGGCCCATGTAAATCATCTGTACCACACCGGCCAGGTCGACCGCTGGAAACGCGACGACGGCGCTTGGCTCTATCAGCGCAAGGGGTGACGCGCCCCGCAAGAGGGGAGACACCATGAGCGACGAGATTTCGACCAGCGCCGAGGCGGCAGAGGCAGCGGTTCTGCCCTGCGTGCATGAGGTTCATGCCGATCCCGAGGCATGTGCAGGCCTGCGCAAGGTTCCGGAAAAGTTGCAAAAGCAGGATGCGGCCAAGAGCCCGGCGCGCTGGGCGTATGAGCGGCTGATTCTTTATATCCAGAATTTCGAACAACAGCTGGACGCCGAACACGAGGTTGCGATGGGCTTTGCCGGCGGCAATGCAGGGGTGCTAAGGATCGAAGGAATGGGCTATTACGATCCCGACATCATCACCTTTTATGGCAGCGAAGGCCCCGGAGCCCGCACCCAGCTGGTGCAGCATGTCAGCCAGCTCAACGTGATGCTGCGGGCGGTGCCCAAGGCGCAGGAAGAAGCCCCGGCCAACCGGATCGGCTTCCGGCTCGCTTCAGATCTGGAGCAGGAATAAGTTCCGGACTGGGCGCCGGGCGATTCGGTTCAGCTCCGGTGCCGGCCCGGACGGGGGCCTGGTTTGCTGGCGATGCTGAGGAACACACCGCGTATTTCTGACAGATGCGCGCGATTGACGTGGTGACAGAGGATTGCAAATCCAGTAATCACCAAGAAAATGCACGTGAATTGAGGAATAACTCACATGGCTGAACATCAGCACGGCACCATGGACACCGCGGTTCAGGAAAAAGTCTATACCGGCTTTCTGACCTTTATTACCCGCTCCTGCATTGCCCTGATCGTCTTCGCGCTGTTCCTGGCGGTTTTCGCCACCTGATTTCCGGTCCAAGGAGCACGCGCCTTGCGTAATCTGCTGTGCCTTGGCGCGGTTCTACTCGCGCTTGCGGGCTGCGCGGCGCCGCAGCAGCCCAATGCGGATGCCGAAACCCTGGCCAAGGTGGCCTACCGCCAAACCGGCCCCGCGACGCTCACCCTCTACACGATGATCAACAATCGCACCGGGCGGGGCGGGCACGCGTCGCTGATGATCAACGCGTCGGAACGGGTGATCTTCGATCCCGCAGGCTCGTTTTACGCATCGGTCGTGCCGGAGCGGAACGACGTCCTTTTCGGCATCACCCCGGCGGTCGAGAAAGCTTACCGGGGCGCTCATGCGCGCAGCACCTTCCATGTGGTGGTGCAGCGGGTTGAGGTGACGCCGGAGCAGGCTCAGAAAGCCTATCAGCTGGCAGTGACCAACGGCCGCGTGCCGGGGGCCTACTGCGCGCAGGCCACTATCGGCATCCTTCAGCAGATCCCCGGCTTCGAAAGCCTGGACCGCACCTTCTACCCGGAAAAACTGTCCGCCCAGTTCGGCCAGCTGCCGGGGGTGGTGACGGAACGCTACTACGAAAATGACAGCGCCGATCTGCAGGCGGGCATCACCAAGAGCGACGCCGCGCTGAACGCTGCTGAGTAACCCTTCCGCCCGGGAACTAGCCGAAAGCGCCGGGCGAGCGTCAGGCGGCGAGGTACAACAGCAGCAGCGAAAGCCCGCCGGTGCCCAGGCCCAGAAGCACATTCCGTGTCAGATAGCCGACGGCAAAAGTCGCGGCAGCGGCTGCAAAATGCATTGCGCTGGGGTCGCCGCCCGTTGGCGCGGGCCAGACCACCAGCGGCGCAACCAGCGCCGGGATGATCGCCACCGCCGTGTAGCGCAGATGCCGCATCAGCCAGGGTGCAATCGGCTTGCCACCCATAAAGCCGATGAAGGCAAACCGCAGGGCATAGCTGCCCAGGGCAAGCCCCAGGATCACGATCCACAAGATGGCGCTGGGTGTGCCGCTCATTTCGTGCCCTCTGTTTTGATATTCTGCCGCTCCAGCCACAGTTCCGCTTGCGCACCTGCGATCATGCCCGCAATCCCGGCTACGATCAGCCCCAGATTATAAGGCAGGGCGGCGGCCGGCAGCGATGCAGCCACCGCCACGAAGCAGGCCGCCACATGCGCAGGCGTGCGCAGCATCGGTCCGATCATCGCCAGAAACGCAAGCGGCAGCACGAAGTCCACGCCCCAGCTCTCCGGGATACGGGTGCCAACCAGCGCCCCCAGCGCGGTGGCAATGACCCAAGCCGGGGTGATCAGCCCGTTGGTGCCAAAGAAGTAGGCCACCCGATGCGCCAGCGGCATCTCCGGCTCTTGTTCGAACTGCACGACCGACAGCGCATAGGACTGATCGACGATGAAATAGGCGGCAATCGCCCGCTGCCACATCGGCGCATCACCCAGGTACGGTGTCAGCGAGGCCGAATACATCGCCATCCGCAGGTTCACAGCCAGCGCCGAAATTAGGATGATGATCAGCGGTGCGTTCTCCTGCATCAGCTGCAGCGCGGTGAACTGGGCGGCGCCTGCAAAGACCGTCAATGAAAAGGCAAAGGCCTCCGGCACAATCAGCCCGGCCTCCGCCGCAAGCACCCCGAACAGGAAACCAAAGGGCGAGGCCATGAACAGAAACGGCGCGCTGTCGCGAAACCCCTTCCAGAAGGCCGATTTGGTGGTGGTGATTGCCATCTGCGCGTCCTAGATTGCGTGCAACCGGCCTACGGCGGTGGCAGAAGGAATGCAATTGGTGAGTATGGATA